>NZ_JBEYZD010000074.1:0-43565 GCF_040645895.1 Streptomyces olindensis
GTGCGCGGTCCGGCCCCGCCGGCATGAGGGGGAGGGGATTTCAGGCGGCTTCGGGCTGCTTGCCGTCGTGCAGGGCGATCGCGCGCTGCATCGCCTTGCGGGCCCGCGGGGTGTCGCGGGCGTCGTGATAGGCGACGGCGAGGCGGAACCAGGTGCGCCAGTCGTCGGGAGCGGCCTCCGTCTCGGCCTTGCGCCGGGCGAAGACCTCGTCGGCGGAGTCGCGGTCGATGCGGCCGCTGGGAGTGCGCTTCAACTCGTCCACGGGCAGGCCGCCCTCGGCGTCGAGTTCCGCGGCGAGGGCGTTGGCCCTGCGGACGAACTGGGTGTTCTTCCACAGGAACCACACGCCGATGACCGGCAGGATCAGCACCGCGAGACCGAAGGCGACGGTGACGGGCGTGCCGGTCTCGATGAGCAGGACGCCGCGGCTGCCGACCAGGACGAAGTAGACGACCAGGACGGCGGCCGTGAGGGCGTAGGAGAGCTTCGCGCGCATGACGGTCAGGGGCTCAGTTCAGGTCCAGGAAGTGTTCCAGGCCGAAGGTCAGGCCCGGGGTGCTCACCACGCGGCGGGCGCCGAGCAGGATGCCCGGCATGAAGCTGCTGTGGTGGAGCGAGTCGTGCCGGACCGTCAGGGTCTCGCCCTCGGCGCCGAGCAGGACCTCCTGGTGGGCGAGGAGCCCGCGCAGCCGGACGGCGTGGACCGGGACGCCGTCGACGTCGGCGCCGCGGGCGCCGTCCAGGGCGCTGGTGGTGGCGTCGGGGGCGGGGGCGGAGCCGGCGTTGCGGCGGGCCTCGGCGATGAGCTGGGCGGTGCGCGTGGCGGTGCCGGAGGGGGCGTCGACCTTGTTCGGGTGGTGCAGCTCGACGACCTCGACGGACTCGAAGTACGGGGCGGCGATCTGCGCGAACTTCATGGTCAGGACGGCCCCGATGGAGAAGTTCGGCGCGATGAGCACGCCGGTCTCCGGGGACTGCTCCAGCCAGCCGTTCAGCTGCGCGAGGCGCTCGTCGGTCCAGCCGGTGGTGCCGACGACCGCGTGGATGCCGTGGCGCACGCAGAAGTCGAGGTTGGCCATGACCGAGTCGGGCGTGGTCAGTTCGACGACGACCTGGGCGCCGGCTTCGGTCAGCGTCTCCAGCTTGTCGCCCCGGCCGAGGGCGGCGACCAGCTCCATGTCGTCGGCGGCTTCGACGGCCCGTACAGCTTCCGAGCCGATCCGGCCCTTGGCGCCGAGGACCGCCACGCGCAGCTTGCTCATCTCTTGTGCTTCCTTCACCAGGGGGTTGTCAGGCGACGGCGTCGTGCAGGCGGGCCGCCTGTTTGTCCTTCAGCGGGCCGATGACCGACAGGGAGGGCCGCCGTCCCAGGATCTCGCGGGCGACCGAGCGGACGTCGTCCGGGGTGACCGAGGCTATCCGGGACAGCATGTCGTCCACGGACATCTGCTCGCCCCAGCACAGCTCGCTCTTGCCGATACGGTTCATCAGCGCGCCGGTGTCCTCCAGGCCGAGGACCGTGGAGCCCTGGAGCTGGCCGATCGCGCGCCCGATCTCGTCGTCCGAGAGGCCGTGCTCGGCGACGTGGTCCAGTTCGTCGCGGCAGATCTTCAGCACGTCGTGCACCTGCGACGGCCTGCAGCCCGCGTACACGCCGAACAGGCCGCAGTCGGCGAAGCCCGAGGTGTACGAGTACACGCTGTAGGCCAGGCCGCGCTTCTCGCGGACCTCCTGGAAGAGGCGGGAGGACATGCCGCCGCCGAGGGCGGTGTTCAGCACGCCCAGGGCCCAGCGGCGCTCGTCGGTGCGGGACAGGCCCGGCATGCCGAGCACGACGTGGGCCTGCTCGGTCTTGCGGTCGATCAGCTCGACGCGGCCAGCGGTGCGCAGGGCGCGCTTGCCGTCGCGGGGGGCGACGGGGTCGGCGGTGAGGTCCTTGAAGGCGCCGGCCTTCTCGAAGGCGGCGCGGACCTGCCGGACGACCTTGGCGTGGTCGATGTTGCCGGCGCACGCGACGACCAGGTGGGTCGGGTCGTAGTGCTTCTTGTAGAAGCGGCGGATGCGGTCGGCGGTGAGGGCGTTGACCGTGTCGACCGTGCCGAGGACCGGGCGGCCGAGGGGGTTGTCGCCGAACATCGTGTGCGCGAACAGGTCGTGCACGCAGTCGCCCGGGTCGTCCTCGGTCATGGCGATCTCTTCGAGGATGGCGCCGCGCTCGACGTCGACGTCCTCCTCGAGGATGAGCGAGCCGGTGAGCATGTCGCAGACGACGTCGATGGCGAGCGGCAGGTCGCTGTCGAGCACGCGTGCGTAGTAGCACGTGTACTCCTTCGCCGTGAACGCGTTCATCTCGCCGCCGACGGCGTCGATGGCGGAGGAGATGTCCAGGGCGGACCTGCGGTTCGTGCCCTTGAAGAGCAGGTGCTCCAGGTAGTGCGTGGCGCCGTTCAGCGCGGGGGTCTCGTCACGGGAGCCGACGTGCGCCCAGATGCCGAAGGTCGCGGAGCGGACCGAGGGCAGGGTCTCGGTGACGATGCGCAGGCCGCCCGGGAGGGTGGTCTTGCGGACCGTGCCGATGCCGTTCTGGCCTTTGATGAGGGTTTGGGTACGGGCGACGGCCCGCGCCTCGGAGGAGGTGCGGGCCGTCGCCTTGGAGCTGCTCGACGTCACTTGTCGGTGTCGTCCTTCTGGTCGTCGTCGGCTTCGCCCTCGATCACGGGGATGAGGGAGAGCTTGCCGCGCGAGTCGATCTCGGCGATCTCCACCTGGACCTTCGCGCCCACGCCGAGGACGTCCTCGACGTTCTCCACGCGCTTGCCGCCGGCCAGCTTGCGGATCTGCGAGATGTGCAGCAGACCGTCCTTGCCGGGGAGCAGGGAGACGAACGCGCCGAAGGTGGTCGTCTTCACGACCGTACCGAGGTAGCGCTCGCCGACCTCGGGCATCGTCGGGTTGGCGATGCCGTTGATCGTGGCGCGGGCGGCCTCCGCGGCGGGGCCGTCGGCGGCACCGATGTAGATCGTGCCGTCGTCCTCGATGGTGATCTCGGCGCCCGTGTCCTCCTGGATCTGGTTGATCATCTTGCCCTTGGGGCCGATGACCTCGCCGATCTTGTCGACCGGGATCTTCACGGTGATGATCCGCGGCGCGTTCGGGGACATCTCGTCCGGCGTGTCGATCGCTTCCATCATCACGTCGAGGATGTGGAGGCGGGCGTCACGGGCCTGCTTGAGGGCGGCGGCCAGGACGGAGGCGGGGATGCCGTCCAGCTTGGTGTCGAGCTGGAGGGCGGTCACGAACTCCTTGGTGCCGGCGACCTTGAAGTCCATGTCGCCGAAGGCGTCCTCCGCACCGAGGATGTCGGTGAGGGTGACGTAGTGCGTCTCGCCCTCGATCTCCTGGGAGATCAGGCCCATGGCGATACCGGCGACGGGGGCCTTGAGCGGCACACCGGCGTTCAGCAGCGACATGGTGGAGGCGCAGACGGAGCCCATGGACGTCGAGCCGTTCGAGCTGAGCGCCTCGGAAACCTGGCGGATCGCGTAGGGGAACTCCTCGCGCGTCGGCAGGACCGGGATCAGGGCGCGCTCGGCGAGGGCGCCGTGGCCGATCTCGCGGCGCTTCGGGGAGCCGACGCGGCCGGTCTCGCCGGTGGAGTACGGCGGGAAGTTGTAGTTGTGCATGTAGCGCTTGCGGGTCACCGGGGAGAGGGTGTCCAGCTGCTGCTCCATGCGGAGCATGTTCAGGGTGGTGACGCCCAGGATCTGGGTCTCGCCACGCTCGAACACGGCGGAGCCGTGGACCCGCGGGATGGCCTCGACCTCGGCGGCGAGCGTACGGATGTCCGTCAGCCCGCGCCCGTCGATGCGCTTCTTCTCCTTGATCACGCGCTCGCGGACCAGCTGCTTGGTGAGCGAGCGGTACGCGGCGGAGATCTCCTTCTCGCGGCCCTCGAACTCCGGCAGGAGCTTCTCGGCGGCGAGCTGCTTGACGCGGTCCAGCTCCGCCTCGCGCTCCTGCTTGCCGGCGATGGTGAGCGCCTGGGCGAGCTCGGGCTTGACGGCGCCGGTGAGCGCCTCCAGGACGTCGTCCTGGTAGTCGAGGAAGATCGGGAACTCGGCGGTCGGCTTGGCGGCCTTCGACGCGAGGTCGGCCTGGGCCTTGCAAAGGACCTTGATGAAGGGCTTCGCGGCCTCCAGACCGGCGGCGACGACCTCCTCGGTCGGAGCCTCGGCGCCGCCCTTGACCAGCTGGATGGTCTTCTCGGTGGCCTCGGCCTCGACCATCATGATCGCGACGTCGCCGTCCTCCAGGGTGCGGCCCGCGACGACCATGTCGAAGACGGCGTCCTCGAGCTCGGTGTGCGTCGGGAAGGCGACCCACTGGCCGTTGATCAGCGCGACGCGGACGCCGCCGATCGGGCCGGAGAAGGGCAGGCCGGCCAGCTGCGTGGACGCGGAGGCGGCGTTGATCGCCACGACGTCGTACAGGTGGTCGGGGTTGAGCGCCATGATCGTGGCCACGACCTGGATCTCGTTGCGCAGGCCCTTCTTGAAGGACGGGCGCAGCGGGCGGTCGATCAGGCGGCAGGTGAGGATCGCGTCCTCGGAGGGACGGCCCTCGCGGCGGAAGAAGCTGCCGGGGATCTTGCCGGCGGCGTACATCCGCTCCTCGACGTCCACCGTGAGCGGGAAGAAGTCGAGCTGGTCCTTGGGGTTCTTGGAGGCGGTGGTGGCCGACAGCACCATGGTGTCGTCGTCCAGGTACGCCACGGCGGAGCCGGCGGCCTGCTTGGCCAGGCGGCCCGTCTCGAAACGGATGGTGCGGGTGCCGAAGGCGCCGTTGTCGATGACGGCCTCGGCGTAGTGGGTCTCGTTCTCCACTAGCGTTTTCTCCTCGTCTTCGTCCCGGCTGCCCGTGTGGCAGGGGGACGGTTGCGGAGATGCGCGCCGTGCTGTGCTGGCCGGTCTTCGATCGAAGCACCCGGGGCTCGCTTCCCCCCGGGGGCCACTACCGAGGACCGGCGGCGGCCTGGTGCGCCTCTCCTCTTCTTGTCGTGCTGTGTCGTCCGTATTGCGTTGTGCTACCACACTACAAAGGGGTGGTGACACTCCGCACGTACAGTTCCGCGCGTACAGCAAAGGGAGCGGTCCCGTTTCGTCCGGGAACCGCTCCCTTCACGGCGTCTTACTTGGCGCCCGCCGCACCACGGCGGATGCCGAGGCGGTCGACCAGCGCACGGAAGCGCTGGATGTCCTTCTTCGCCAGGTACTGGAGAAGGCGGCGACGCTGACCCACCAGGATCAGCAGGCCACGGCGGGAGTGGTGGTCGTGCTTGTGGGTCTTGAGGTGCTCGGTCAGGTCGGAGATCCGACGCGACAGCAGAGCGACCTGGACCTCGGGGGAGCCGGTGTCACCCTCCTTGGTACCGAACTCGGCCATGATCTGCTTCTTCGTAGCGGCGTCGAGCGACACGCGTACTCCTCATAATCTGTGGGATAGCCACCGAGTGCCCCCGGTCTGCTTCTCGGGGGAGCTTCCATGACTCGGAAGGCGGGGATCCGCTGGGCGCGGCCTCCAGGGCGATCGGCTCCGGGGGTGCGTACACAAACGGCCGTCGACCAGGGTACCAGGCGGTCGGGGGTGTCTTTGCCCTGGTCCCCGAACCTCCCGGGCGGGGCCGGGGCGGCCACTAGGGTGGGCGGGCTCGGATCGTTCGTACGTCGGGAAGGGGTCGCTGCGAGATGGCGGAGACGGCTGAGGAGATCAAGGCACGCAAGGAGCGGGAGCGCGACGAGCTCTACGCCCTCGACATCTCCGGTGTCGAGTGGCACTGCGCGCCGGGCACCGAGGAGCACGAGGAGCGGGTCGAGATCGCCTATCTGCCCGAGGGGGCCGTGGCCATGCGGTCCTCACTCGACCCGGGGACGGTGCTGCGCTACACGGAGGCGGAGTGGCGGGCGTTCGTGCTGGGGGCGCGGGACGGGGAGTTCGATCTGGAGCCGCGGTCGTCCGACGAGGGCCTCGCCGCCACGTGAGCCCTGTCAAAGCGGGTGGCACGCGCGCGTGCCACCCGCTTTGACATGCGGTGCCCTAGCGCATGCGCTAGCCGGTCATGGCCCGCGCCTGCGCGTATACGTCGAAGACGGCCAGGGCCAGCGGGATCAAAGTGAGCAGGACGAAGCCCTCGGCAATCTCCAGGAAGCGCCCCCAGACGGGGGTGACGCCGCGGCGCGGAGCGATCAGGCCGATCGCGGTCACCAGGGCGGTGGCTCCGGCGATGGCGGCTGCGAGCCAGACGGAGCGGATGTCGAGGCCGGCGGTGTCGCCTTGGAGGGCGTCCCGCCAGGACTCCACGGGCGGGTTCAGGGCGAGTCCGAGGCCGAGGAAGATCAGGGCGGCCAGACCGGCGGCGAGTGTGGCGCCGACCTGCGCCGTGTAGCGGAACAGCTGGGCTCGCATCAGCATCGCGACGCCTGTGGCCAGGGCGAGGAGCTGCGCCCATACGTTGCCCTCGAAACCGAGAACGATCGACGCGCCGACGGCGACGAGTGCGCATCCGCCAACAAGGCCGACGAGGAGTTCGTGGCCGCGGCGGGCCTGGGCGGCGATGCGCTCGGCGTCGAGGGGCTCCTGCAGTGCGGTCTCCTCCCTCGTGTAGCCGCCTGCGGGGGTGGGAGCTTCGAAGCCGATGGGCAACCGGGCGAAGCGCATGGACAGGCCGGGCAGGAAGGCGAGGGCGCAGACCGCGAGCGGGGCACATACAGCGGCGGTCTCAACGGGCCTGAGATGGGTGAGCATCGCAACGAACGTGGTGAGCAGGCCGATCGCGGAGGCGAATACGAACGCCACGAAGGGGCCGTCGCCACCCGGCGACACCAGTGTGAGGACGACGGAGGCGACGAGGACCGCCGCACAGGCGAGCAGGAACTGCAGCCGCCCGATGCCCTGCCCCGCCGACAGGGGCAGCAATCCGGATCCCGCGACGGCGATGTTAGGGAGGGCGCCGAGGCCCAGGGCGACCGCGGAGCCCCGGTCCGTGTACACGCGCGCGCGAACGCACGCCATGGTGGTCAGGAGGACACCGGCGACGGCGGCCAGAATGCCCTGGAGGCTGTGCATGTCGTGGCGGGTCTGGGAACTCCAGATCACGAAGGCGAGCAACGCGGACAGGATCCCACCCGCCATCAGCCCGGCGACACGGGTGAGGGCGCCACTCCAGAGCGTGCGATCCTGGGTGACAGCGGCAGCCACCGCCTCGGAGACGTCGTCGAAGACCGCGGGGGGCAGCGACTCGGCAAAGGGCCGCAGCGTAAGCAACTCGCCGTCGAGGATCCGCTGTGCCGCGAAGGAGCGGGAACTGTCGAGAACGGTGCCGTCACGGCGTACGAGGTGATAGCCGACGGGAGCGCCCTCGGCGGGGCTCTGCCGGGAGAGCCGCAGGATCTCAGGGTAGAGGTCGGCGACCGCTAGGTCGTCGGGCAGTGCCACGTCGATCCGGCTGTCAGGCGCCACGATGGTGACCCGGCAGAAGCCAAACCCGGTGCCCACCCCGAGAGGGGCTCCGGTGCCCGCTCCGCTGGTCGCGCCGGTCGGCACTGAGGCCGTCATACTCACCTGCTGTTCCCCTCGTCAGTGGTGAAGGCGATCGCGGCGCCAAGCGCCCGACCGCCGGTAAGGATCTCCGTGCGTCGCGCCCGCCGCCCGCGCCGCCGGTCACATGCGCTGCTCGGCTGAGGAGCAGGCGGCGGCACTCGTATCGAACGTTGCGGATTGCCCGGTTCTCCTGGTCCGATTCGCAACTGCTCACACGTCTCGGGAGGCACCCTACCGTCCGCCGATGTCATTGCTTGTCAGTAGGATCACGCTTCGCGATCGACGTTCGCCGGACACGGGGCGGCAAATGGAACTGGTCGGCTGGGCAAGGGAATTGGTGCGAAGTGAGCCACATCGTCGTCAAGCGCCCACCGCGAGCACTGCCTAGGGAAGTGCCCACGGAAGAAGTAATGCTGCAACCACCGCCCGAGCTTCCGCGCGGGCAGCAGGAAGGCGCCCTGATGCAGCTCCTGCCCATGCTCGGCATGGGCGGGTCCGTGGTGTTCTTCTTCAACCCCCAGGCCCATCCCTTCATGAAGATCATGGGCATGGTGATGGTGGCCTCGACGATCGCCATGGGCATCGCCATGCTGATCCGATATCGGCGGGGCAGCCAAGGTCAGTTGGCCGACATGCGCCGCGACTACCTCAGATATCTGTCCCAGACCCGCCGGCACGCGCAAGATACGGCCAAGGCCCAACGCGACGCCCAGTACTACCTGCATCCTTCACCGGAGCAACTGTGGGCGCTGGTGGCAGAGGGCAGCCGGGTGTGGGAACGCCGCACTGGTGATGAGGACTTCGGGCAGGTACGCGTGGGCCTCGGCCCGCAAGCCCTGGCCACACCTCTGATTCCGCCGCAAAGCGCGCCGGTGGACCAGTTGGAGCCGTTGACGGCGGGCGCCATGCAGCGTTTCCTGGCCGCACACAGCACCCTCGAGGACCTGCCGATGGCGGTCTCTCTGCGCGCCTTCTATCACGTGTCGATCAGCGGCGAGCCGGCCACCGTACGCGGCACCGCCCGCGCGATGACCGCTTCCCTCGCGTCGCTGCACTCCCCCGAGGATCTCGTCATCGCCGTCGCCGTCACCGGTGAGGCCGCACCCGAGTGGGAGTGGGCCAAATGGCTGCCACATGTGCAGACGCAAAGCGAAGCTGATGGTGCCGGCAGCCTTCGTCTGATCACCACCAGTACGGTCGAACTCGAGGAACTGCTGAGCACCCGGCTCCAGGGCCGTCCGCGCTTCCATCCCACCGCACCGCCGGTGCCCGAGCAGCCGCACGTGGTGGTCGTTCTCGACGGTGTCTCCCTGCCCCCCACCTCACTACTGGCCAGTCCGGAAGGCCTGCAGGGCGTGACAGTTCTCGAGGTGGCACCCGGCCACCTCACGGGCGGACGCGGTGATCTCTCCGTCGTCGTGCATCCTCGCGAGCTGCGCCTGGAATCGGCGCACGGCATGGTCTACGAGGGCACGCCCGACGTGCTGTCCTACGAGGCAACGGAAGCCCTGGCCAGGCAGTTGGCTCCGCTGCGGCCGGCGTCGGGCGGTGACGACGACCAACCTCTCCTGGCGAACCTGGAGTTCACGGACCTGCTCAACCTCGGCGACGCCGCCGCCGTCGATCCCCGGCGCACCTGGCGGCCACGCTCGCAGTCCGAACGGCTACGCGTGCCGATCGGTGTCGGCGAGGACGGCCGGCCCGTCATGCTCGACCTCAAGGAAGCCGCGCAGGAAGGCATGGGCCCACACGGCCTGTGCGTCGGTGCCACGGGCTCGGGCAAGTCGGAGCTCCTGCGCACGCTCGTCCTCGGCCTCGCCGTGACTCATTCCTCGGAAACCCTGAACTTCGTCCTCGCGGACTTCAAGGGCGGTGCGACCTTCGCCGGCATGGCCCGGATGCCGCACGTCGCCGCGGTCATCACCAATCTTGCGGACGACCTGACCCTCGTCGACCGCATGGGCGACTCCATCCGCGGTGAACTCAACCGCCGGCAGGAGATGCTGCGCGACGCCGGCAATTACGCCAACATTCATGCCTACGAGAAGGCGCGCGCGGCCGGTGCCCCGCTTCAGCCGATCCCCTCGCTCGTCATCGTCATCGACGAGTTCAGTGAATTGCTCACAGCCAAGCCGGACTTCATTGAGATGTTCGTGCAGATCGGCCGTATCGGCCGATCGCTCGGTGTGCACCTGCTGCTGGCCTCACAACGCCTTGAAGAGGGGCGTCTGCGCGGCCTGGAAACGTACCTGTCGTACCGGATCGGCCTGCGGACGTTCTCGGCTGCGGAGTCGCGTGCCGCAATCGGCGTCCCGGACGCCTACGAGCTGCCGAACGTCCCCGGTTCCGGCTTTCTGAAGTTCGGCACCGACGAAATGGTCCGCTTCAAGGCCGCGTACGTCTCTGGTGTGTACCGCGCTGGTTCCCAGCAGGCAGCGGCGTTCAACGGACCGATCCCGGTCGACCGCAAGCCCGTGCTGTTCACCGCGTCCCCGGTGCCGGTCCAGTACATGGCGGTGCCCCAGCAGCGTCAGGAGGAGGAACCGGACAGGGCCGACGACGCACTCGCCGATACCGTGCTCGACGTCATCGTGCGGCGTCTTGAGGCGCAGGGTCCGGCGGCCCACCAGGTGTGGCTGCCACCCCTCGACAGCCCGCCCTCACTGGACTCGTTGCTGCCTGGCCTGGCTGCGGTACCGGGCCGCGGTCTCACCCAGCCCGGCTACGAGGGCGCGGGCCGGCTCGTCGTCCCGATCGGGCTCGTCGACAAGCCGTACGAGCAGCGACGCGACCCGCTCTGGACGGACTTCGCAGGCGCGGCCGGCCATATGCAGATCCTCGGTGGCCCGCAGTCCGGCAAGTCGACCTTGCTGCGCTCGATCCTCGCGTCGTTCGCGCTCACGCACACCCCGCAGGAGGTGCAGTTCTACGGGCTCGACTTCGGCGGTGGCGGCCTGTCGGCGGTGGCGGGGCTGCCGCACGTGGGCGGGGTGGCCTCGCGTCTGGACCCCGAGAAGGTCCGGCGTACGGTCGCCGAGGTGTACGGCATCATGACGCGGCGCGAGGAGTACTTCCGCACCGCAGGCATCTCCTCCATCGCCGAGTTCCGGGCCCGTCGCGCGCGGGGCGACATCTCGACGACCGACCAGCCGTGGGGTGATGTCTTCCTCGTCATCGACGGCTGGGGCAACTTCCGTTCGGACTACGACGGGCTGGAGCCCGCGGTGCTGGACATCGCGGCGCGCGGTCTCGGCTACGGCATCCACGTGATTCTCACCGCCTCGCGCTCGATGGAGGTCCGTGCCAATCTCAAGGACCATCTGATGAACCGCCTGGAACTGAGGCTCGGTGACCCCATGGACTCCGAGTTCGACCGCAAGGTCGCGGCCAATGTGCCGACCGGCGTGCCGGGCCGCGGTCAGACCCCGCAGAAGCAGCACTTCATGGCGGCGGTCCCCCGGATCGACGGTCTCTCCTCCGACACGGACCTGGCCGAGGCGACGCAGGCCCTCACCACCGAGGTCTCCCGGCACTGGCAGCAGCCGGGTGCCCCGGAAGTGCGGCTACTGCCGAGGGAGTTCCGGGCGGACCAGCTTCCCCCTGGCAACCGCTTCCCGAACCGCGGGATCTCCTTCGCGCTTGACGAGGACAACCTCCAGCCGGTGTTCGTGGACTTCGACCAGGACCCGTTCTTCCTCATCTTCGGCGAGAGCGAGTCCGGCAAGTCCAACCTGTTGAAGCTGCTCATCCAGCGCCTCACCGAGCGCTATGACGGCGACGAGTGCAAGCTGTTCGTGGTCGACAACCGGCGCTCTCTGCTGGGCCTGACGCCGAACTCGCATCTGGCGGAATACATCCCCATGTCGAACCAGATGCAGCACCACATGGACGCGCTTGCCAACCTGATGCAGCGCCGTACGCCCACCGCGGACGTGACGCCCGATCAACTGCGCGACCGCAGCTGGTGGCGTGGCCCGACGGTCTACATCGTCATCGACGACTACGACCTGGTGTCCACGTCGAGCGGCAATCCGCTGTCCGGCCTGACGGAGCTGCTGCCGTTCGCGCGGGACGTGGGGGTGCGGTTCATCATCGCCAGGTCGACGGCGGGCGCGGGGCGCGCTGGGTACGAGCCGTTCATGCAGCGTATGAAGGAACTCGGAGCGCAAGGCGTGGTTCTCGCCGGCGATCCCGGCGAAGGAGATCTGCTGGGTGGCGTGCGGCCGCGTCCGATGCCTGCGGGCAGGGGTGTGTTCGTGTCCCGCAAGCGGGGCAAGCCGCTGGTCCAGGTCGGGTTGGTGCCTGAGGGGCACGGAGGGTGAAGCGGCTGCGGCGGGTCGCGTCCGACCACCCGACCGTCGCCCTCCGCGGCGACTGACCCGGTTCGAGCGCCATGGGAGGCTGGCCGCGGCGACCGCCCGCGACGCGACCGACGGCTGGCCCTCCCCGCAAGGACATCCACATCAGTGGGTGGTCTGATGCAGGAAGCCGACGAGTCCTGGTTCGTCCCGTACGCGCAGCCCGCATGGGCATGTGCGAGAGTGCCCCGGCCAGGCATGGGCGATCTTCCGCATCCAGATTTGTCACCCGGCTGCTCAAGGGGCCCTCGGGGCAAACGCAGGCGGGGGTGGGCGTCTCCCGCGCACGCCCACCCCCGCAACTGAACCCTCCGCGCTCTACATGAAGTAGCTGGCGGCTTTCTTGTCGCCCTCCATGTACGTACCGCCGGACTGGCCGACGACGTGGCCGATGCCCATCAGGGCCTGGTGGATGTCGTTGGCTTCCTTGTCCCAGCGGCGCAGCTTCTCGTTGAACTGGTCCTGCGCCTGGCCCGCCCAGTACTGCCGACTGTTCTCCACCATCTGTCGGAGTTCCTGCAGATCCTGTTCGAGCTGCTTTGCCTCGTTACCGATCCTGGTGGCCGCGAAGTCCAGCCCGTCATAGGCGACGGAAAGACCGTCGTTGTTGCGGCTCATGCCTGCCAACCTCGTCTCATGTGTGTGCCGAGTGGTGTGCGGTGAAAGCTACCGATGACGGACGCCCTGGGGTCCAACCCCTCCGTCACGGTCGTCTCACATCGAGTTGAAAGCAGACGGCTGAACCGTGGGTGCACCGTCATTGACGCTGATTCGGCTGACCGCGGCGCGCACCTCGTCTTCCTTGCTGTCCGTGATGTTGCGCGCCGTGGTCATCGCTTCCATGACATCGCCGAGAATGCTGCCGATGTTCTTCAGCGACTCGTTGATCTCGTACTGCTTCCGGTCGAACTCGGCACGGCCGATTCCCTGCCACTGACCTTCGAGACCATCGATGACGCCCTGGAGCCCGTGCACGCGCTTCCGGATGTTCTCGTACTTCTCGTACATCTGCTTCTGCAGCTTGATTACCGCTAGGTCTTCAAGCTTCTGGTCGACAGCCATAGCCAGCCTTTCCTTGCTGTGTCTGTTGTCTGACGGTTTGGTCCTGTGCTCTCCTCGAGGAGGCAAGCACGCCGCGGATGCCCTGTCCCGTGTCTCAGGCTCATATGGCCACCGGGGTGCGGGCGGCTGGTCGCGTCACCTCGAACGCCGCGCCCGCAGGACGGCCCCGCCGGCGCCGCCGATCACGACCAAAGCGACCGTGACACCGAGGGCGATCCAGAGGGTGTTGCTGTCGTCCGCGGATTCCGCGCTTGCTCCTGTCGCCGAGGTGCCGCCCGTTGACGTCGCATCAGGGGTCTGGGACCGGTCCGCCGCAGACGGTGTCGGTGCGGTGCCGGCCCTCTCCGTCTTGTCGGCGGACTTGGCCAACAGATCTCCGCCGTTCACGTTCGCGAGCGGATCGACGTCCGGCGCTCCCGCGTCGTAATCGGGGTTTGCCAGGACGATGCGCGGCCGGATGAACCCGTAGCCCACGTATCTGCTCGGCTTGTCCTTGGGCCAGGAGCGGCTGGCGGTGTCGATCAGTGCGCGGGTGACCTGGTTGACCGTCCAGTCGGGGTGGGCGGACCAGATCAGTGCGGCGGCAGCGGAGACGAGTGCGGTCGCCTGGCTCGATCCCGCTTCGTCACAGTATGAACGGAAGGTCTGGTCGCACCAGGCGGGGATCGACTTGCCAGGCGCCGCGAGGTCGGCATATCCCTGTGACGATATTTCCGAGCTCTTCGTAACCGTGTAAGAGGAGTCGACCGCCGCAATGCCGAGTACGTAGGGGTGGGCGGCCGGCATGTCGGGGTGGCCGTCATTTCCTACTGCCGCCACGAGCAGCTTGCCCTTCGAAGCAGCGTATTTGACCGCGGCCTTGGATTCCTCGGAGTGCATGCCTCCGAAGGACATGCTGATGATCTTGGCGTCAGTGTCCGCCGCCGCCCGCAATGCCTGCCAGGCATAGGGTGTCCTGTCCTTGTCCGCCCCGTCCTTGAGTCCTTCGAGTTGCACCCGATACGGGACGACTCCGGCTCCCGGTGCCAGCCCCCGGAGGCCACCTTCGGCACCGGTACCGGCAATCAACTCGGCCATGCTGGTTCCATGGCCCGAGTAGTCGTCAGTGGCGCGGTAGGCGACCGACTTGGGCACTTCGTCGGCCAGAACCTGCCCCTTCAGCGAGGGTGTGTCCGGGTTCACGCCCGTGTCGATGAGAGCGATTTTCACGCCCTCGCCCGTGCTGACCTTCCACATTTGCTCGGTCTGCATCGGCCTCAAATACCACTGCCGCGATTGGGCGTCAGCCGCAGCGGCACCAGGGGCCGGCCCCACGCTCAGAGCCGCCAGAGTGCCGACGATCGCGCCCACCGCGCCCGCTCGCCTACCGCACCGTGTCCCGAGGAGCGCTGCCCGATCGGCTCGTCGGCTGATCCCTGACTTCATGACGTTGTTAGTCCTCGCTAGAGCTCAGTTGGCGACCGGCGGCACATCACGCCGTGGCTTGTCGGGCGGGCCTGGCTCCCCGTCGTCGCCCAAGTAGTCGGGGCACGGGGTTCCCGGCGCGTTTCTGCCCTCGCCAGGCTTCCCCTTGTCAACCGGCACACGGACGAGGCCCGTGCCTCCCCGCGTCATGCCGTTACGCTCGGCCTGGGCGGCGGAGTTGCGCGCGCTCGGGTTGCCGGTCACAGGCTTGGACCCGCCCGTTCCTTCCCGAGCGGCACCACCGGTGCCACCCCCGGGCCTCACCCCGGCCGGGGGCGTTCCGACGACCCCACGCTGCCCGGGACCACCGGTCAACGGCTGAGGCATGGCCTTCGGACCAGCGCCGATCACCGTGCCACGAGGAACCCTCGCACCGCCCTTCGCCGGGAGACCGCCGGCGGTCGTAGGCCGCCCACCGACGACACCGTTCGCGCGACCCGCGCCGGTTGCGGGGCCGGCGGTGGCTCGCGGTGCTGCCGTGCCGCCGACTCGAGGTGTACCCCCGGTGACCCCGTGGCCCATCGAGGACGACTTCGCAGTGGAGCCGGTCGCCCTGCCGGCCGGCTGTCCGGTCGGCGTGGGGCGTCCCGTCTGGCTCGTGGAACCGGCCCCTGTGGCACGCCCAGTGCCGGAGTTGGTCAAGCCGGGCTGAGCGCGACCCTGAGCAGAGGCAGGAGCACGAAGACCGTTCGAACCGCCTGCCGTCCTTCCGGAGACACGGTTCGGAACCGGAGTCCCGTGGCTGTCGAACATGCCGGTCTGCCCACCCACCGTGGGCTGGGTTCCGGTGGCTGGCGGCGTGTGCCCAGTTGCTGTCGTTGTCGTGGCGGGCGGCAGAGTACCGACGCTGTCGATGTTCGTGCGGACAGAGTCCTCCGGGTACGCGACCGTCCCCACGGATGTCGATGGAACCGGAGTGTCGCTTGAGCCGGGCACTCCGCCACGTCCTGCCGATTCAGTCGGCGTGTAACGGCCTGTGCTTGCTGCCGACCCGTCACTGACCGAGGCCGATCCGCCTGCACCAGAACCTTCCGTCCGACGAGGCTGAGGCACGCCGACGTCGGGCATGGACCTGAACGTCGGAGGCTTCTCCTGCAGCGTCTGAAGTTGCTGGCTCGAGACCGCGTAGTACGACGCCAGCCGATTCATCTGGTTGATCGCCTCTTGGCGGTCCTTCTCCACCTTCACAGCGGCGTCGTACTCGCCCTTGTCCGCAGCCTTCTCAGCGTCCGTGAAGCTTTCGGGGCGCTTCCGGTTGTGCGGGTCACGCGCCGGCATGGCACGGCGTACCGACGCGAGGCCGACCGCGGCAGCGGTGATCTGGTCACCCGCTTTTCCGGCGAAGTCGCTCAGGTCGTGTGTGCTGGCGACGAGGGAACTACCCCAGTCCCGGAAGGCAGTGCCGGCCTGGCCGATCCAGCGGAGCTTGTTGATGCGACCGTCGAGCTCGTCGGCTGCCGCCTTCACAGCGTCGCGTGCGTCCCACAGGGCCTTGCCCGACGACTCCAAGTCCTCCGGGTCCGTCTGATCGACCAGGTCGATCATCTCGTTGAGGTCGAGGTTCTTCGCATCGAAGTCCGTGCTGCCGAACACGGCCTTCCCCGGGGCGGTGGCCCCTACCACCGCTCGCAGCGGGTCGCTCACCAGCCTGGCGAGTAGCCCGTTTCCCTCCGGTTCCTCGACCTTCCGAGCGATGTCGGCGAAGGAGTTCTGGTCGGAAACCCTGCCGAGGTCGGCCTTGTGCTGCTCGTCGCTCATCGTCAGGCCCCCATCCCGGACTTGCCATCACCGGAGGAATGGCCGCTCGCCCTGCTCTGGATCTCGTCGATCTCCCACTGGATCGCCCAGAACCTCTGACGCTGTTCCTCTTCGAGGTTGTCGAAGCCGATGGAAGCGCCCCTGACAGCGATGCCGATGGCCTCGATCTGCAGATGCAGGGTCTTGGACAAGGTGGTGAGCTGGTCATGCACGCTGTTGTACTGGGCGTACAGCGTGTGTGCCTCAGGGAAGACGTCGGTCCGACCGTTGCTCAGGGACGATGCTTTGATGGTCTGAGCGCCGACCTTCGTTGGGTCGCCGGCCGAACTCTCAAGATCCCGAAGTACCGCATCCACCCGCGACACGAAGTCGCTGAGCGCTTCGCCGCTGGCCTCCAGATCCGCCGCCCTGGCTGCCGACACGCCCCCCACCATGTCCGCCGGAAGCAAGACATCCCTCCCTGTTTCCCCGTGATAGCCATCGGCCCCGAACAGATCGGGACCGATCGCTCGCTGCCCGCGCGTCAGCAAAGCGAGCTGCGCCTGACAGCGCCATCACCACTGTAGTCACCCTGCGCAACTGGGCCAACCGAGGCGCGTGTTAACTCAGTTACGGGACCGAATGCGATGCCACAGTTGACCGAAGGGAGACTGGCCGCGACCCGCCGCCACCCGGCTCTCGGCTCACTCATCAGCCTGTACGCCGTGAGTCCTGCGGGCCTTGCATGACCTGCCGGGGCACGCCTGCAGCTCCCCGAACCTTCACGCCGGACAATCCACCCGTAAGAGACCTGCGCCTCTTCCTCCCCGGAGCCCGTTGCTAAGTTGGCCACCAAACCACAGCACCGGAGCCACGGCATCCACCTCGCCCCGGATCCGGCGCCGAGCAGCACGGGGGAAGGATCCGCCCATGGCATGGGACGAGTGGGAGCAGCTCAAGACGCAGGCGGTCGAACGTCATTCCGCGCAGATGCAGTTGAACCAACTCGACCCGGGCGACGGCTCCCCCGGCACGGCCGGCGGCGCCGGCAAGTACGGCGACCTGAAGGTGGCGAACGCCTCGTTGGCCAAGATCAGCAAGTCGGCGCATTCCCTGTACAACGCGCTTTGGGACAAGGCTCGCGTCGCCGTTCCCAGCAGCGACTCCGCGGCCAGTGATCTGTCGAAGCAGGGCTTCGCGCTCGGGGCGGGGCTGCAGCACGTGTCGAACCGCTGGGAGCAACAGCTCAAGTCCCTCATGGACGCCTGTGCGCAGATCACGAACCACCTGCAGGTCACAAAGAAGATTCACGCAGGCGACGAGAACTTCATCGTGCGCCAGATGAGCAGCATCGACGCCCTGGACGCCGGCTTCGACGAGCGCGTCGGGCAACCCGGTGAGAAAAACCCTGTGTACGGGGAGAAGAAGGAAGAGAAGAAGAAGGAAGAGTAGCGGAAGGGCCACCTGGGGACACCGGAGTGCCCCCTCCTCGGCCCGAGACCGGCCAGCATCACACCGACTCGCTCTGCCACTGCTCGACACTTCTGGGGATATTCACCGATGGACCTCGAAACCCTGCGCGACGCCAACTTCAAGCTGCTGGACGACGCCGTCACGGACTGGTCTACCCTCGTCAAGAACCTCGCAACGCTGAAGAAGGACGCCGAGGACGAGCTGCACCAGGCTGCGAACAAGGCGGACTGGGCCGGCGTGAACGCTCAAGTTTCGAAGGAATTCATCGGCAAGACGGCCGGCGAGTTCAGCGACGCACACACCCAGGCCAGCACGATCCATAAAATCCTCGCGGACACACGGGGCGAGCTGAAGGGGTATCACCAACAACTCGTCGACGCCATCGAGGGCGGTCGGAAGAGGAATCTGACGGTCATCGGCTACGAGGGTGGATTCACTGTCACGTCGAGCGTGCCGCCGGAGGGTCGGGCACAGCAGGACAAGGACAACCAGTCCGAGATCACCTCACTCCGCGATCAACTCCAGAGCATCCTCGACAAGGCGACCGAGAGCGACAACTCGGCCATGACCGTCCTGCAGGCCATCGCCGATCAGAGCAAACTAGGATTCTCGGACGCCTCGTACAAGGACCGGGACAGCGCCGCCGAGGCCCTCAAGCAGGCCACCGAGCTGGCGAAGCTGGCGCGGAAGGATCCCAAGGACCTCAGCCCTGAGGAATTCGACCGGCTCCTCAACGGGCTTAACAAGTACGGCACCGACGATTTGTTCGCCGAAAGGTTCGCCACGACGCTTGGTCCGCAGAAGACTCTGGAGTTCTGGACCGGTGTCAACGACCCGCACCGGGGCAACTACGAGCTCGGGCAGAAGCGGCTGGACAAGTTCGACGACCTGCAGCGCAGTCTGGGCACCACGCTCGCCAATGCCACGCAGAGCGATTCGGTCGCGATGACCGAGTGGAAGCGCACGTTGATCGACATCGGCGACAAGCCGGTCTACGGCAACAACTGCGGCGGCCCCATGGGCTTCCAGGTCATGAGTAATCTGATGCGGACCGGGGACTATGACGACCAGTTCCTGAAGGACTACGGCAGCAAGCTCATGGCCACCGAGCGCAGGCTCACGGGCAACGGCGAGCACGCCAACATGGCGTGGCAGCACATGGGTGCGGACCCCTGGCTGAACCGCATCGGTGAGGACAGCGGCTCCGACCCGCTTACCGGCTATTTGAAGGGCCTTTCGAACAGTCCTGGCGCGGCCACCGACTTCTTCAACCAGCAGTTCGTCTCGAAGGATGACCCAGACAACCCGTTTGAACGAGACTCGGATGACGAAAACACCCACAAGGGCAAGGTGTCGCTGTCCAACTTCGAGTATCTCTTTGAAGAGCGGGAGTGGCCTCAGGAAACGGACCTCAAGGGAGACGATCTCCACACGGGCCAGAACAATCTGGCCTTGGCTTTGGAAGCGGCTACTACTGGGCACCCGGCAGGCGAGAAGCCGACCGTAGACACTCCTGCTCACAGTGACGGACAGGCCAAGCTTATGCAGAGCATTGTCGCGTCCATCTCGGACAATCCGTCACGCCTCACCAACAACAGCTACATGTCCGACAGTATGGGGCAGATCGCTGCCGAATACATGCCAGATATACACCGGGCTCTGCACCCTGGCACTGAAGGCGAGGAGAACCTCTTCCCAGTGGCAGGTACAGCAGCCAGCCTAAGCGAGGTCGACAGTACACGCTTCCTGTACACCGTCGGACGTAATCCGGAAGGCTATGCCGCTATCAATCTGGGGCAGCACAGCTATACCACTCACATGATGCACCATCACTTCGAGAATCCCAACGCGTACATCAACGATACGAATTTCTCTGAATCCGAGAATCTAAAAAAAACCATCGAGGACATCGCGAGGGTCGCCGGCGAGGTCGAGGGTACCATCGGAGCAGGTCGGGCCTACGAGGGAGAAATCGAGGGTGGCAAGAAGGACGAGGACTACAACTCGGCCCTCGAGAAAGCCAGTACGTGGGGTGGAACCGGTATCGGCATCGGCGTGGGGCTGGCCACCGCGCCGATGACCGGACCGGGAGGTGTCGTCATCGGCGGGGTAGCAGGCACGGCTGCCGATCAAGTCATCGGTGCCATCACCGGCGGCGCCATGAAGGACAGTTCGGGCGAAGTCATCTACCGCAACGGCCAAGATCTGGACGGGACAAAGGAGTCGACGTACCAGCTCGTGGAAATGGCTGCGAAGAAGGCTGGCGACGGCACAGGAAACCCGTCTCCCATGATTGTTTCTTCCGCGGCGACCGCAGCGGAAGCAGGGTTTAACAACGCTGGCAAGAACGTCCATGACGCATTTGAGGGCGAGGGCGTGCCCAGGCAGCTCGAGAAGGAAGACTGAGACGTGAACACCACACAGGTGAAAATCCCGATCGCTGTTGGCGCTGTCGTGGCAGTGGGCCTCCTGGGGTGCGCCGCCTATCTGTTCGAGATCCCCCCATTCGACAAGCAGGTGGCGAAGATCGAAAAGAGCGCGGTATGTGAATCGCTGGGTCCGCCCTCCCAGTCCGTCGCCGCCCTCAAGTCCGTGCTCCCGGAGGCATCGACGTACGCCTTCGACGACGAAGTGACTCTGCGCGTGGATAACCAAGACGATGGATACACCTCGGACTGCTTCGTGTCCGGAGATGGAAAGGATCTCATGAGTGCTCGGACCCAGATGATGCGGGCCGAGCCGGCTCAAACCTGGGTGAGTGGCGAGGTTGAGCAGTATGGGGAGGACTCAGGCCAGCTCACCTCGTTTCAGGCTGGAGAGAAGGGAGTTGCATCATCCTCGCTAGCCGCTGTACTCGTACCTTGCGCCTCCGCCGGAAACATCCCGGGCGGACAGTACAACCTCAGCATTGTCGTGCAGCTGAAGAACGCCGGAAGTTCCGGCACTAATGAAACGCGTTCTGGTCTGATCGAGCTGGCGAAGAGCGCAGCATCGTACGCTCACGCCAAGGCAAAGTGTGACATGCCGTCCACGGTCGGATGACGCTCCCTATTCTCGAAGTGACGGTAGGGGACCTGGCCACGTCGGACATGGCGTATCTTCCAACAACTCCTCGCACCTCTAAACTCGAGGGCCGGAGAACGCTCGACTTACGACGAATTATGCGATCATGAAACTTGACACGGCCCGGTGTTACAAGGGTTCGAATTAGTTGCTCTGGAGTTAGCAGATCCCCGAGCTCGTGCTCTATTTTGGGAAGGCGCGGCCAAAACGATGCCACCCCGGCTCGGGGAGATGCTTCAGAACGGTTCGAAGGCCTTTACTGAACAAATGTGCTTCATGAGCGTCATTATGTTGCCGCGTATGAAGTCGGTCTGGCATGAGTACGCCGATTTCACACTTGGGAAGTTCGCCGCTCTAATTGCCCAGAGTGCGCCGAGCAGGCACAGCAAAGCAGGGCACTTTCGCCACCTCTGAATGACGTCGCCTGGCGGATCAGCACTCGCCCTTGTGGGTGGTCACCGCGAACTTGTAACTCGGGACGGTCACCGTCCCGGGGCCGCCCGCCACACCCGGCGGCTCGTAATCGCCCTCCTTCGAGCGCGTGCGCGTCACCTGCATGCAAAAGGACAGCTCCGCGTCGGAGGCCCTGATCGTGTAGTTGACTTCGTTGGCGTTCCCCGTCGCCTCGGGGGCCGCGTCCACGCCCGACTGCGGAGCATCCCCGCCCCCGTGTTCGACGATCTCGCCTTCGATCGTCGTGGCGTACGCGTCGGCGTCGAAGTCAGCGTCAGAGGCATGAATCTCGCCGTATTGAGAGCTGCCGTCGAGAGCCGTCGTGGCACCCTCGACCGCACTCGTCAGCTCGTCGTCGCTCCACCCCACGTTGTCCTCCGCGGCGATGCCCTGGAAGCCGACGACGACGCCAGCGACGGCCATGACGACCAAGAGGACCCGGGCGGCGGTGAAGGCAGAATCCGGGATCTCCGGGGCCGAGGGGTTCGCTGACTCGCGCCAGGAGCGGACGCGGTCCGCCTTGATGCAGGCCATGAGAATCAGCAGGGCGGAGAGTACGAAGATGAAAACCGTCAGTCCCTTCATGCCTGGCCACCTCCATGCGCGCCCCGCCGCCCCGCATCCCGGATCGCCACCGCGGCACCTCCAAGTCCCGCCACCAAGACCAGTCCACCCACGACCACGTATGTGCCCAGCCGCGTGTTCCGTTGCTCCGGTGTCTCGCCGAAGTGGACCGGTGACACCGACGGCGCCACCCCCTTCGCCACGCCGCTCTCGGGCCTGGGAGACTCCACCGGGTTGGCAGGGTCGATGTCCGTCAACGCCTTGACCGGGTCCACCACCCCCCACCCCACCAGCCGGTCACGGCCGGGGATCGAGCGTTCCGCTGTCTGTTGGATCTGGGCGACGACCTGCTGGGCCGTCCAGTTGGGGTGTTTCGCCTTCAGGAGCGCTGCCACTCCGGCTACATAAGGGGCCGAGAAGCTGGTGCCGTTGTCGGAGCAATGGCCGTCGCCGGGGACAGTGGAGATCATGTCGACACCAGGGGCGGCCACGCCCACGAACTCGCCCGACTGGGAAAAGGACGCGCGCTCGTTGTTGCGGTCCGAGGAGGCCACCGCGAGGACCCCTTCGAATGACGCCGGATACGTGATCTTGACGTTGCCGCCGAGGCCGTCGTTGCCCGCTGAGGCAACCACAACCACCTTGTGGTCGAGAGCGTAATCGACGGCTTGCTTGAGGCTGGCCTCAGGCCTGACCGCGTTGGCCGTGTCCTGGGAGATGTTGATGACGTCGGCACCCGCGTCCACGGCGTAGCGAATGGACAGGGCCAGATACTCGGCCGTCCCGTTGCCCTGGGCGTCGTTTTGTTGGATGGGGATGATCGTGGCCTCAGGAGCGAGGCCGACGAAGCCGGTCCCCTTGGCCGGGCGGGCGGCGATGATGCCGGCCACCCGCGTGCCGTGGCCGACGGTGTCCGTCGTGCCCTGCTCGTTGCCGCGTTCGATCTTCTCGCCCTTGGCGTTCTTCGGTGGGAGGAAGTTCCTGCCCTTGGCGACGTCGACAGCACGGGCGAGTTGGGGGTTTTTGACGTCGACGCCGGTGTCGATCACCGCTACCTGGGCTCCCTTGCCCTTCGTCTCCGCCCAGAGCTCGTCGAGGTTGACCCGTTGCAGCGACCACGGGCGGCCCTCGTACTTCTTCGAGGGGAATGTGCACTGGCCGCTGTCGTCCGCTCGTGCCACGGGTGCCAGAAAGGCGAGATGCGCCGTGGCCGCGAAAGAGGTCGTGGTGACCAGGGCCGCCGCGACCGTACATCCCCTCCGCGCTGCCAGGGCCTTACGCGCCTTGGGCCTCATGTCGCCCTCTCCTCAGCATGAGTTCGCTCTCCTACAGGACTGTGCCGGCTACGAACCCTGTGGCTGCCGTGCCGCCGCCTCCGACAGGCGTGGTCCGGTCGGCAGGAACGTCGACCACTCCGCCGGGACAGGAGTCGGGTCGACCTGCTCGTAACCCAGCCGGGTCTGGGCGATCTTGGCTTCGGTCAGCTCCTGCTGACGCTGCTTGGCGGAGGTTCCGATGCCCTTGTCGTCGCTCGCGCTGTCACTGTTGGACTGCAGGGCATAGCGCAGGCCGGTGTCGGTGACCAGGAAGACGCTGCCTGCCTTGGTCTCCTTGCCCTTGAACTGGCGGTAGAGCTGGCCGGAGCCCGGGGTGACGTAGGCGCTGGACGACCCGGTGGGCAGCTGCGCGGGGAAGTCGGTGCCCACCCAGGTGGACAAGGTGGTCGCGCCGCTGCCCACGTCGACCGAGCGCAGGACGTTGCAGACGGTGTTGCGCCCGCTCGTCGCGCTGGCGCCGTCGTTGACCGTCCTCGGCTTGTACGCCGGCCACTTCTTGCTGCCCATGAAGGTCGTGCTCTCCACGACCGCACCGGGGCTGACCTGCTGCGCCTCGCCCGCCTGCCCGACGGCTACCAGGTCGCTGCTGTTGAGCAGCAGCGTAGCGGTGAACTCGGAGATGCGGGCTACGCGGCCGGGGAGTACGACGTAGTACTGCATTCTCGTGCCGTCGTAGGCCTTGATGACCATGCCCACCTTGTCGTACTCCCCGAGGCTGTCGGAGGCGCCTGCCGCCTGGCCCGGCGTGCCCTCGATCGTCGGAATCGAGAGCGGGTCACCCGTGCGCAGGGTGTCGAGCCACTCCTGTGACACCCGCTGCGGGGCGCGGCTCCGGGTGTCGAGAGCCTTGAGGAGTTCCTTGTCGGTCGGGTTGGCGATCCGGTACGCGTAGCCACGGGAGTCGATGACGTACTGGGTCTTGCCGTCCGGGCCGACGACGTACATCAGGTCACCCCTGGCGAGCTTGTCGTCGCCCTCGGTCCTGGACCACTCCTTCTCGGCGAGGACGAACGCCGCCTTCTGAATGGCACGGCCGCCGTCTGCGGGACGCTCGCAGACCATCCAGCGCTTGGGGGCCTCCGCCTCGCCGCCGGACGGCAGCCGGTCGGGGGCGTACGGGATGCCGATCGTGGCGCCGTGCGGCGGTTTGCCGCTGTCCAGGACCTTCTCGTCGACGGTGATGACGCTGGTCTTGCTCGGGTCCAGGAGCAGCTTGGCGGACGCCATGTTGAGCACCGGATGCAGCTGCTTCTCGCCGCCCGTTTTCAGCACGACGTACCGCGTGGTCGAGTCACTCGCGACGATGACGTGCTCACCCGGCTCGTCCCAGCCTCGGGGGGCCGTCGGGCTGAACAGGCCTACGGCCCCGAACACCGCGAGGACCACCACGCCGACGACGGTGCCGGGCCAGACCGCGCTCAGTGGCTTGGGTGCTCCCTCCTCCGAACCCGAAGGCGAGGGACGCAGAAAGGATGCGAGTGTGCGGCGCTTCGCGAAGGTGTAGGCGTTGAGTTCGTCACGCCGTGATGCCATGTTGTCCGCTCACTCCTCGTGCGGAGCCATGGGGCACGTCAAGATCCGTCCCCCGGCTTTCGGTTCCCTCTGCTGCCTCGGTTGTCAGCTCCGGCCCCTACTATGCCTGTTGCGTGGGCCCACGTGCGGCACGGGTAGGGTGCCATGGCGGCCCCAAGAGGCTTGCGCTGCGCTGGATTCGGGATCATTCGGGGGTTTGTGAGTGATGGCTTCCGCACCGCGGGCCAGGTCGCGGTCGCAATCGGGGTCGCGTCCGCGTAGCGTCGGCCGACCAGGCCCTCAGGGCTCCGCACCGGCCACGCCTGGCAGGGCGGCGACCGGCAGCACCGTCACACCTGCCTTGAGGGCGCGCTCGAATCGCGGTGGTTCGTTCGCGGTGCAGCGGCTCGTGCTGCTGGAGCTGGCGGCGGCGCTCGTGGTCGGCGGCTGGTGCGTCGGCACCTACGCACTGGTCCCGGCTGCCGCTGTCGCCGCCCTGCTCGTGGCACTCGCGTTCGTACGGCGCCGTGGACGCTCCCTGCCCGAGTGGCTGGCGTCCGTGCAGGCCTTGCGATCCCGTCGCCGGAGTGCCGCGAACTCACCGGTACCTCCCGGCACCGACTCCGGTCTTGTCCCTGCCGTCGAGTGCGTCCCGAGCCTGCGCACGTACAGCTACAGCCGTGGCGACGACCGGCGGCCGGTCGGCATGGTGGGTGACGGGTCCTTCCTCACTGTGGTGCTCCAGGTGGAGGCGGACGCCGGTGCCCTACGCGCCGAACTGAGCCGCAGGCCGCTGCCCGTGGCCCACGTGCGGGACGCTTTGGAGGTGGACGGGATACGTCTGGAGTCGGCGCAGATCGTGGTGCACACCCAGCCGGCTCCCGCCCCGCATCTGCCGCAGCAGTCGGTCGTGGTGACCAACTACACGCAGCTGCAGGCGCAAGTCGCCTCACCTGCCGTCAGGATCATGTGGGTCGCGCTGAAACTGGATCCCGAGCTGTGCCCGGAAGCGGTGGCCGCGCGCGGGGGCGGACTCCTGGGGGCGCAGAAGTGCCTTTCGCGGGCGGGGGAACACCTGTCGAGCCGACTGGCCGGTGCCGGATTCCGCGCAACCCTGCTCACGGAGGAGGAATTGACGGCCGCCATCGCCACCTCCGTGTGTGCCAACCCGATGGTCACCGCCCAGGCCGAGCGTGGTGAAGCCCCGCATCGGCGAACCGAGGAATCCAGCCGTAGCTGGCGCTGCGACAACCGTCGGCACACCACCTATTGGGTGCGCCGCTGGCCTCCACTGGGAGGGGCGGGTGCTGCGCCGGCGCAGTTGGTGGCATGGTTGACCTCGGTTCCCGCACTGGCGACGACGTTCAGCCTCACGCTCGCCCGGGGCGGGCATCAAGATGTGACGGTGGCAGGACACCTGCGCATCACAGGCAGAAGCAGTGATGAACTGACGGCTGCCCGGCGTGATGTCGAGCATGCGGCACGGCAGGCCCGGGTCGGGCTCGCCCGTCTGGACCGCGAACAGCTCCCCGGCGTTCTCGCCACTCTGCCGCTCGGAGGGGCCCGCTGATGGGCATGACACCGACTGCGCCCTCGCCTCGAACCGGCGGCGAGCCACACACTCCCGGCTTCGGACAGCGACTGCGCACGGGCTTCGGTCTGCTCGGCCCCCGGCACCCGCGGCACTCACTGTCGGTGGAAGAGATAGACGTCCTGTCCCTGCCCGTGGGTGACGACGGCGTGGTGGTCGGAGTGAACACCGAGGGCCAGCCCGCCGTGCTCGGGGTGAATCGTCCTTCGCCCTACGGTGTCGTGCTCATCGGTGGCCTGTGGACGGCCCAGGTCCTCGCTCTGCGCTCAGCGGCCACGGGTGCCCGTGTCGCCGTAGAGACGGGACGCCCGCAGGCCTGGGCGCGGATGGTGCATGCCTTGGGCGGCGGGCAGAACGGCCTGTCGGTGTACGACGTCGGCCGGGTGCCCCCGCAAGGTGCCTCGGCGGGTACGCCGGTGCTGGTGGTGAGAGATTGCGGTATGCGCCCGCCGCGTGGACGGGTCGTGTCAGGCCCTTGGCAGTCGGTGCTGACCTTGCTGCCGTATCTGAGCCCCGTCGCCCCGCGACTGATTCGGCAGGCACAGCTCGTCGGTGTGCAGCGGGTCTCGCCCGACGAGGCGGCGGAGCTGGGCCGCACCTTGGCTCTGCCTCAGGGTGACGTGGGGTCGCTGCCTACGCTGCCCGACGGGGTCACGCTGTGGTGTGCCGAGGGCGACCGGCAGTATGTGACTACGCAGCCCACGGATACCGAGACGGGGCTCCTGGGCACCCCGCGGCGAGTTGACTGACGTCACGTCTCCCTGAGCTGAACGTTCCCGTCCGGTTTATGCCCATTGAGCAGTGAGCGTACATCCCGTATGCGTCGCTTGTGGCAATCGGCTGTGGATGGAGAGGTGGGCGGGCCTGACGCGTTCGGGTCGGTCGTGATTAGGCTGGGACGGGGCGCGACGTCAGAACCCGTGGAGTGGGCGTCGGTGCCCCAGGGGGAGAGCGGGGAAGCCTGTGGAGCGGACTGCCTCGGACGACCTCGATACGCCGCAAACGACTTCGCACGACGCCGGACGACAAGCAAGGGTCGCCCCCAGCACGGCATGAGGGTGCTCGACCACACCAGGAGGAACACTGTGAGCAGCGATCGGGACGGGATCCGCGGGGGCTGGGCGACACCCGGCGATGACCAGCCCGACGCGGAGTCCGCAGCGGAGATGACGGGCGAGTTCACCATCGACTACGCGCCGCCCGCCTGGTACACGCAGAACGCCTCGGGGAGTTCGGGCTCGGGGCAGGGCGCGGGGGCGTCCGAGGAGTCCAGCGCGTCGGGGGCGGCCGCGGATCCCGGGGCCGCGAAGGGGCCGGTGCCGCCGTTGCCGGGGCTGACTCCACCGCCGCATGCCCATCCTGGTGGGGCCGCGTCCTCCCCGTCGTCCCCTCAGGGGCAGGGCTCCGCGCCCGCTCCGGCTCCCGGGGCGCCCTTCACTCCGCCCGTGCCGCCGCCCGCTCCGGGCGCCCCTTTCACGCCTCCCGCGCCCGCGCCGGGTGCGCCTTTCACGCCGCCGGCGCCTCCCACGCCTCCCGCGCCGTCCGCCGGAGGGTCGGCCGCCATGCCCAAGCTTCCGATGGGGAGCGGTTTCGAGCCGCAGGGGTCGCAGCCGCAGCCCCAGGGGCAGACCGAGGGGCCCGCGGCCGACGGGCCCGCGTCCTCTCCGGCCTCTGCGCCGAACTTCCCCGGGGGATACCAGGCGCCGTGGCCGCCGTCGACTCCTCCGGTGGCGGCTCCCCAGGCTCCGCCCGCTGCTCCAACCGCTCCCGAGGCTCCGGTCACTCCCCCCGTTCCGGCTGCTTTCCCTTCCGCCTCCGAGGAGAAGGAGTCGGAGAGCAGTGATCTGGAGAGCGGTGCCACCATGCGCTTCTCCGCCGTCGCCCTGAAGCAGGAGATCGCGGAGCGCGCCGCCGCGGCGGAGGCGCGTCTGGACTCGGTGGACGCGGGCCGGGATCAGGACCAGGACAAGGACAGGGGCAAGACGGAAGCCGACCCGGTCGCTTCCGGCTCGGCCGATGACGCACCCGAGCCGCGTGAGGACTCCGGCGGTGATGTCGAGCGTGCGCCCTCCGACGCCGGCGAGGATGGCGCCGGGGTGACCGAGGGAGAGGCACCCGCAGCTTCTCCTGTGGACGCCGACGACTCCGTGTCGCGGGATGACGCGCCCAAAGACGCGGCCCTCGCAGCGGAGGCGCCCGAGGCGCCCGAGGCGTCTGCGGACGCGGTGGCCGAGGACGAGACCCCGACGGCCCCCGAGGCGAACGACGCGCAGCCCGCCGAAACCGAGTCCGCCGACACCGAGTCCCCCGACGCCCCTGCCACGGACGCCGCGGACGCCGCGGACACCCCGCCCGCCGATGCCGCGTCCGAGGACACCGGGTCGGCTGATGCCGCTGCGCCGGAGGCTCCCGACGCCCGGTCGGCCTGGACTCCCCCGGCCCCGCACGGCGTGCCGCCGCTGCCGCCGTCGTACCAGCCGGCCGCCCCGGCACCTGCGAGCCAGTGGCCCGCCCAGCAGCAGCCCCAGCCGCAGGCACAGCCCACGGACCCGAACGCGCCCGCCCAGCCGCAGCCGGCGGCCGCGCAGGGGCAGCCGCCGGTGCCGCCCCAGCCGTCGGTGCCGGCCCAGCAGCCGCCGTTCCAGCCGCAGGCGCCGCAGCCCGCGCCCGCCGGGTGGAACCAGCCGCCCGCACCGAACCAGCCGCCCGCCCAGCCCGCACCGCAGCCCGGCGGCTACGGCTTCCCCCACCCGGGCGCCCCCACTCAGCAGCCTCCGGCCCAGCAGCCCCCGGCCCAGCCGCAGCCGGACGGCCCGCCCGCCCCGGCGCCCGACGCGCAAGGCGGCTACGGCTTCCCGCACCCCGGCGCGCAGCCCCCGGCCCAGCCGCAGCCCGGCGCCCCTCAGGGCGGTTACGGCTTCCCGCAGCAGGGCACCCCCGCCCCTGCCGCGCCCGCCCCCCAGGGCGGATACGGCTTCCCGCACCCCGGCACCCCCAACGCCCAGGGCGGCTACGGCTTCCCCCACCCGGGCGCGCAGCCCCCGGCCCAGCCGCAGCCCGGCGAGCAGGCCCAGCAGCCGGTGGACCCCCGTACCGGCGCGGCCTGGCCGCAGCCCATGCAGCACGACCAGCGGCAGCCGACCAACCCCGGTGCGGCGCCGCTCGGTTACACCGCTGCGGTGGAGCTGTCGTCCGACCGGCTGCTCAACAGCAAGAGGCAGAAGGCGAAGAGCAGCCGTCCGGCGGCCGGCGGTGGCCGGTTCAAGCTGGGCGGGAAGAAGGAGGAGGCCGAGCGGCAGCGGAAGCTGGAGCTGATCCGCACGCCCGTGCTGTCCTGCTACCGGATCGCCGTGATCAGCCTCAAGGGCGGCGTCGGCAAGACGACCACGACCACCGCGCTGGGCTCCACGCTCGCCACCGAGCGGCAGGACAAGATCCTCGCGATCGACGCCAACCCGGACGCGGGCACTCTCGGGCGCCGGGTGCGGCGTGAGACCGGGGCCACCATCCGTGACCTCGTCCAGGCGATCCCGTACCTCAACTCGTACATGGACATCCGGCGGTTCACGTCCCAGGCGCCGTCCGGGCTGGAGATCATCGCCAACGACGTCGACCCGGCGGTGTCCACGACGTTCAACGACGAGGACTACCGGCGTGCGATCGACGTGCTGGGCAAGCAGTACCCGGTGATCCTCACCGACTCCGGCACCGGTCTGCTCTACAGCGCCATGCGCGGTGTGCTGGACCTCGCCGACCAGCTCATCATCATCTCGACGCCGTCCGTGGACGGCGCGAGCAGCGCGAGCACGACCCTGGACTGGCTGTCGGCGCACGGCTACGCCGACCTCGTCTCGCGGTCCATCACCGTCATCTCCGGGGTGCGCGAGACCGGCAAGATGATCAAGGTCGAGGACATCGTGTCGCACTTCGAGACGCGCTGCCGGGGCGTCATCGTCGTGCCGTTCGACGAGCATCTCGCCGCCGGTGCCGAGGTCGACCTCGACATGATGCGGCCGAAGGTGCGGGAGGCGTACTTCAACCTCGCGGCGATGGTCGCCGAGGACTTCACGCGCCACCAGCAGGCGCACGGCCTGTGGACGTCCGACGGCAACCCGCCGCCGGTGGCCGCCCCGCCGCTGCCCGGCCAGGCCGTCCCGCCCCAGCCTCCGTACCCGGGACAGCAGCCGGCTCCCGGTCAGCAGATCCCCGGGCAGCCCGGCCCGTACCCCCAGCAGCCGCAGCCGGGACAGCCGTACGCCCAGCCGGGCCAGCCCCCGGCCCAGCCGGGTCAGCCGTACCCGCAGGCCGCGGGCCAGCCGCCCTACCCGCAGCCGGGACAGCCGGGCTACGGCTACCCCCAGCCCGGCCAGCCGGCGTACCCGGCCCAGCCCGACGGGCAGACGCCGCCCCCGCCCCCGACGCAGTAATCGGCTCACCCGATCGGCCCCTTTCGAGGGGCCGATCCCCTGTCAGGCCCGCGCCGTTCCGACTCGGCGCGGGCCTCGGCGCGTCCAGGGGCGAAATCCGTTGCCAGGCCCTGGCCAGGGGCGCGTCAGTGGTCTCGACCAATGGGCACGAAAAGCTCGCCAATTCGTTATTTCCGCAGGCCACAAGGGGTGAACGTGCCGTTGACGGGTGGGAACGGCCGCTGATACACACTCAGCATCCACTGACAGCTGATCAACCCGTCCTTCCCGTCCGAGCGATGACGCGAGGTCCGACCATGGGCACGAACGATCAGACACGCAGCCTCCCGCGCGGCCTCCGGCTCGTCGCCGCGGCCGGGGCGGCCGCCCTCACCCTCACCGCCGGTCTCGCCACCCCGCTCGACCCGGCGCCCCGGCAGGCCCGGGCGGCCGACGACGGCAAGAAGGTGCTGACCGTCGCGGTGGCGCAGAGCGTGGACTCGCTCAGCCCGTTCCTGGCCGTCCGGCTGCTCAGCACGAGCATCCACCGGCTCATGTACGAGTACCTGACGAACTACGACCCCAAGGACAACCACGCCATCCCGGGTCTGGCCACCAAGTGGGAGTCGTCGCCGGACAAGCTGACCTGGACGTACACGATCCGCTCGAACTCGAAGTGGTCGGACGGCCGGCAGGCCACCGCCGAGGACGCGGCGTGGACGTTCAACAAGATGATGACCGACTCCGGCGCGGCCACGGCGAACGGCAGCTACGTCGGGAACTTCAAGAAGGTGACCGCCCCGAGCCCCACCGAGCTGGTCATCGAGCTGAAGAAGCCGCAGGCCACGATGACCGCGCTCGACGTGCCGATCGTGCCGAAGCACGTGTGGGAGAAGGTCTCGGACTTCTCCGAGTTCAACAACGACAAGAGCTTCCCCGTCGTCGGCAACGGGCCGTTCGTGCTGACCGGCTACGAGGCCGACAGCTACGTCCGCCTCAAGGCCAACAAGAGCTTCTGGCGCGGAGCGCCCAAGTTCGACGAGCTGGTCTTCCGCTACTACAAGGACCAGGACGCCGCCGTCTCGGCGCTGCGCAAGGGCGAGGTGTCCTTCGTCGCCGGATCGCCGTCGCTGACGCCCGCTCAGGCGGAGTCCCTGGAGGGCGCGGAGAACATCAAGGTCAACGACGCCCCCGGCCGCCGCTTCTACGCCCTCGCCACCAACCCGGGCGCGAAGGCGAAGAACGGCAAGAAGTTCGGCGACGGCCACCCCTCCCTGCTGGACCAGCGGGTGCGCAACGCGCTGTTCATGGCCGTGGACCGCGAGGCCATCATCGACAAGGTGTTCCGGGGCCACGCCGTCGAGGGCGAGGGCTACATCCCGCCGCGCTTCTCGCAGTACTTCTGGAAGCCGTCCGCGAGCCAGAAGCTGGCGTACGACCCGGCGAAGGCCGCTCAGCTGCTCGACCGGGCGGGCTACCGGAAGAACGGCGACGGCAGGCGCGTCGGCAAGGACGGCAAGCCGATCACCTACCGGGTGCTGTGCCACGCCACCGACCCGAACGACAAGGCGGTCGGCAAGTACCTCCAGGAGTGGTGGGGCGACCTCGGCATCGGCGTCCGGCTCGACTGCCTGGACAACGTGACCGACCCCTGGCTCGCCGGCAAGTACGACCTGGCGTTCGACGGCTGGTCCGTGAACCCCGACCCTGACTTCGTGCTCTCCATCCACACCTGCGGCGCCCTGCCCGCGACCCCGCAGGACACGGGCGCGACCGACAACTTCATCTGCGACAAGCAGTACGACGAGCTCTACGCCCGCCAGCTCGCCGAGTACGACCCCGCCAAACGGGCGGACATCGTCAAGCGGATGGAGTCGCGGCTGTACGACCTCGGGTACATGAACGTCATGGCGTACCCGAACGCGGTCGAGGCCTACCGGACGGACCAGATCAAGTCGATCACGACCATGCCGGCGAAGGCGGGCAACATCTACGGCCAGGACGGCTACTGGAGCTGGTGGTCGGCGGTGCCGGCGGACGCGAGCGGCTCGTCGGACAACGCGTCCTCGACGGGGGTCGTGGTCGGGATCGTCGCGGCAGTCGTGATCCTCGGCGGGCTCGGCGCCTTCGCGGCGATGCGGCGGCGGGCCACCGCCGAGGACCGCGAGTAGACGGGCGACCGGGCACTCATGACCGCTGACGCGACCCCCGCGCTGGTCGAGGACAGGCAGACGGCGGCCGGGCCGCGGGTACGCAGGCGTTCCCCGTACCCGCGGTACCTGGCGGGCAAGGTGGCCGGTGCGGCCGTCTCGCTGCTGGCCGTCCTCGTCACCAGTTTCTTCCTCTTCCGGCTGATCCCCGGCGACCCGGTGAAGACCATGACCGGCGGCCGTCAGGTCTCGGCCGAGCAGCTGGCCGCCTACCGCGAGGAGTTCGGGCTCGACCTGCCGTTGTGGCGGCAGTTCACCGACTACTGCGGCAAGGCGCTCACGGGCGACTTCGGCACGTCGTACCAGTTCCGCGCCCCCGTGGTCGACAAGATCACCGAGGCGCTGCCGAACACCCTGCTGCTCACCGGCACCGCCTTCGTCCTGTACACCGCGCTCGGCATCTTCCTGGGCACCCGCTCGGCGTGGCGGCGCGGCGGGCTCGGCGACCGGGTCAACACCGGCCTCGCGCTCACCCTGTACTCCATCCCGTCCTTCTGGCTCGGGCTGCTGCTGATCATCGTGCTCTCGGTGGGCATCGGCCCGCTGCCGGGCCTGTTCCCGACCGGCGGCATGGAGTCGGGCGGCGAGGAGGGCTTCGGTCACGTCCTCGACGTGGCGCACCACCTGGTGCTGCCGGTGGTGACGCTGGTGGCGGTGGAGTACGGGCAGACGCTGCTGGTCACGCGGTCGGCGCTGCTGGACGAGATGGGCAGCGACTATCTGACGACCGCGCGGGCCAAGGGGCTGCGGGACGACCTCGTACGCCGCCGGCACGCCGTGCCGAACGCGCTGCTGCCGACCGTGACGCTGATCTTCATCAACCTGGGCCGGACGGTGGCGGGTGTGATCCTCGTGGAGACGGTGTTCTCCTGGCCGGGCCTCGGCGGGCTGTTCTACCAGGCGCTGAGCGTGCCCGACCTGCCGCTGGTGCAGGGCCTGTTCTTCGTGTTCGCCGCCGCGGTGATCCTGATGAACACCCTCGCCGACCTGGTGTATCCGCTGCTGGACCCCCGGGTGGCCCGATGACGACGACGACCGGACCGGCCCCGAGCCCGCGCGCCCTCGCCAGGCAGCGCCGCCGGGCGTCCGTCGCCCGCTTCTGGCGGCAGTACCGGGCGGAGCGGGCGGGGCTGTACGGCCTGGCCGTGCTCGTCCTGTGCGCGCTGCTGGCGCTGTTCGCGCCCCTGTTCGTCGGCTCCGACGTGAGCAGCGTGACGGACGCGCCGGGGCGTCCGATGCAGAGCCCGAGCGCCGAGTTCCCGCTCGGCACCGACCAGTTCGGCCGGGACCTGCTGGGCCTGGTGATCTGGGGCTCGCGCGTGTCGCTGCTGGTCGGGCTGCTCGCGGCCGTGCTGTCGGTCGCGATCGGCACCCTGATCGGGGTGACGGCCGGGCACTTCAAGGGCTGGTACGCGACGGTGATGATGCGGGTCACCGACTGGTTCCTGGTGATGCCGACGCTGGTGCTGGCGATCGCCCTGGCGACCGTGATGTCCCGCTCGCTGACCACGACCGTCATCGCGATCGGCGTCACCACCTGGCCGACCACGGCCCGTCTGGTGCGCGCCCAGACCCTCGCCGTGGAGACCCGGCCGTACATCGAGCGGGCGAAGGCGCTCGGCGGCGGCCACTGGCACATCATGTCCCGGCACGTCCTGCCGAACGTGATGCCGCTGGTGCTGGCCCAGACGACCCTGATCATCTCCTCGGCCATCCTCGCCGAGGCGACCCTCGCCTTCCTCGGCCTCGGCGACCCGACGGTCGTCTCGTGGGGCGGGCTGCTCCAGGACGCGCGGGAGGCGGGCGCGGTCAGTGCCGGGGACTGGTGGTACCTGGTGCCGCCGGGCATCGCCATCGCCGTGGTGGCGCTGGCGTTCACGCTGTGCGGACGGGCCGTGGAGTCCGTCCTCAACCCCAGGCTGGGGGTGTCGCGTTGAGTCTCCTCGACGTCAGGAACCTGACCGTGACGTATCCGGGCGGGGCCGCCGCCGTGCGCGGGGTGGACCTGCGCCTGGACGCGGGCCACAAGCTCGGGCTGGCCGGCGAGTCCGGCTGCGGCAAGTCCACGCTGGCCCTGGCCCTGCTGCGGCTGCTGCCGTCCGGGACCCGTGTCACCGGTGAGGTCCTGCTGGACGGCGAGGACGTGCTGGCGATGAAGTGGGGCCGGGTGCGGGCGGTGCGCTGGGCCGGCGCCTCGGTCGTGTTCCAGGGCGCGATGCACTCCCTGAACGCCGTGCACCGCGTCGGCGACCAGATCGCCGAGCCGATCCTGCTGCACCGGAAGGCGACGCCGGCCGGGGCGAGGAAGAAGACCGGCGAGCTGCTGGAGCAGGTCGGTCTCCCCGCCGCCCGTGCCGGCGCCTACCCGCACGAGCTGTCCGGCGGCCAGCGCCAGCGCGTCATGATCGCCATGGCGCTGGCCTGCGACCCCCGGCTGGTCATCGCCGACGAGCCGACCACCGCGCTCGACGTGATGATCCAGGCCCAGATCCTGCGGCTCATCGAGCAGCTGGTCGCGGACCAGGACCTCGGCCTGATCATGATCAGCCACGACCTGGCGGTCCTCGCCGACACCTGCGACCGGCTGGCGGTGATGTACGCGGGCCGGGTGGTCGAGGAGGGCCCGGCCCGGCAGGTGTACGAGGACGCCCGGCATCCGTATGCCAAGGCCCTGTCCGCCGCGTTCCCGCGCATCGGCGATCCGGGCTCCCGGTTCGCGCCGCAGGGGCTCGCGGGCGACCCGCCCGACCCGGCCGCGCTGCCGTCCGGGTGCACGTTCCACCCCCGGTGCCCCGTGGCGCTGGAGTCATGCGCCGAGCAGGACCCGGCGCTGCGGGAGGCGGGGCCGGAGCGCCGGGCGGCCTGCGTCCTGGCCGGGCCGCCGCCGGACGTGCCCGACGCGGAGCCTCAGGATCCGGAAGCGCTGCAGGAAGCGAGGCCCGGCACGCCATGACCCTCTCCCCCACGGCCCCCGACGTCACCACGGCGCCTCTGCTGAGCGCCAGGGGCCTCCACGTGACCTTCCCCGGCCGGCACGGCGGTCCCCGGGCCCGCGCGGTGGACGGGGTCGACCTCCACATCCGGCGCGGCGAGATCGTCGCCCTGGTCGGCGAGTCCGGCTGCGGCAAGACGACCCTGGCGCGCAGTCTGCTGGGCCTGGTGGAGCCGACCGCGGGCCGGGTGACCTTCGACGGCCGCCCCCTGGACTACTCCGGCCGGTCCCTGAAGGCGTACCGCAAGCGCGTCCAGCTGGTCCTCCAGGACCCGAGCGGCTCGCTCAACCCCCGGCACACGGTGTACGACGCGGTCGCCGAGGGCCTGCGCATCCACGGCTACGGCGGCGACGAACGGACCGCGGTCGCCGAGGCGCTGTCCCGGGCCGGCCTGCGTCCCCCGGAGCGTTTCTTCCTGCGCTACCCCCACGAGCTGTCCGGTGGGCAGCGCCAGCGGGTCGTCATCGCGGGCGCGCTGGTCCTGGAACCCGAACTCCTCGTCGCCGACGAGCCGGTGGCGTCCCTCGACGCCTCCGTGCGCGGCGAGATCCTCGCCCTGCTGCTCCGGCTGCGCACCGACCTCGGCCTGTCCGCGCTGGTGGTCACCCACGACCTGGGCCTGGCGTGGAACATCGCCGACCGGGTGGCGGTGATGTACCTGGGCCGGATCGTGGAGACGGGGGCGGTGGAGCAGGTGCTGACGGCACCGCGGCATCCCTACACGCAGGCGCTGCTGTCGGTGCTCCCGGAGGCCCCGGGCACGCCGGTGGTCCTCACGGGCGAGCCCCCGGACCCGTCCCGAATCCCGTCAGGGTGCCGCTTCCACGTGCGCTGCCAGATCCTGGCGGGTGGAGAGGCGGAGCGGGCGGGCGTGGCGGACGCGTGCAGGCACCAGGCCTTGGAGGTGCTGAGCGGGGACGGTGACTCGCAGGTCGCCTGTCACTGGGCGGTTTCGCACTCGCCCCTTAGGGGCGCGGGGAACTGCGCGACAAGCCCCCACACACCCGCAGACGGCCCACCAGCGAACTAGGCAGCCCCGTCGGCCGCCACCAACTCCCTGCACTTCTCGACGTCCTCGGCCATCTGCTCCAGGAGACCCTCGAGCGTCTCGAACTTCGCCTGCCCCCGCACGAACGCCAAGAAGTCGACCGCGACGTGCAACCCGTACAGATCGAGCCCCACCCGGTCGATGGCGTAGGCCTCCACCGTCCGCTCGGTCCCCTCGAACTGCGGGTTCGTGCCGACGGAGATCGCCGCCGGCATCGCCTCGCCCTGGGCGTGCAGCCACCCGGCGTACACACCGTCGGCCGGGACGGCCGTGTGCGGCAGCGTCTCCACGTTGGCGGTGGGGAAGCCCAGTTCGCGCCCGCGCTGGGCGCCCCGGACGACGACGCCCTCCACCCGGTGCGGCCGGCCCAGGATCTCCGCGGCGCCCTGGACGTCGCCCTCGGCGACCAGACGCCGGGTCAGCGTGGAGGAGAACGGCTCACCGCCGCCCGCCTCGCCGGTCACGTACAGGTCGACGACCTCGACCTCGAAGTCGTAGGTCTTGCCCTGCGTGGCGAGGAACTCCACGTTGCCCGCGGCCTTGTGGCCGAAGCGGAAGTTGGGGCCCTCGACGACCGCCTTGGCGCGCAGCTTGTCGACGAGCACCTTGACGACGAAGTCGGCCGGGGACAGCTTCGAGAACTCGGTCGTGAAGGGGAGGATGAGCACCGCGTCCACACCCAGGTCCGCCATGAGTTCGGCGCGGCGGTGGTGCGGCGCGAGCAGCGGCGGATGGCTGCCGGGGCGGACCACTTCGCTGGGGTGCGGGTCGAAGGTGACGACGACGGCGGGCACGCCCAGCTCCCGTGCGCGGCCCACGGCATGCCGGATGATCAGCTGGTGTCCGCGGTGGACTCCGTCGTAGGAGCCGATGGTGACGACGCTGCGCCCCCAGTCCTGGGGGATGTCCTCCAAGCCACGCCAGCGCTGCACTGTGCCTGCTCCTTGTCGAAAGCTCGTCGAACCCGTGTCCGGTCGGTTGTCCGTGTTGCCTCGTGCGCAGGTCTAAGGGTGCCATGCCGGGTCGCCGCCGCCCGCATCGGCATGGGGGCTGTGACCGGGCGCACGGCACCCCGCGCCGGTCAGGCGGGGACGCGTACGCCCGCCAGGTTCTCGATCGTCCGGTGGCAGCTCGGCCCGACCAGCGCCGCCCACTCCCCCGGCGCGTCGGCCAGCCAGCCGGCCACGCGGGCGGCGAAGCCGGGCACGTGCCGGGCGAGATCGACCAGGGCGCGGTCGAAGCGGCGCGCGCCCTCCGGGGTGCGGGAGAGGAGCAGGCCGATGCGGCGGACGAGGTCGCGCAGGTCGTCTCCGCCGTTCCGGGCGGCGGCGTGCAGCAGGGCGTCCAGGACGTCGGTGTCGTGCTCGCGGGCGAGGAGGGCGTCGCGCAGTTCGCGGCGCAGCGGGCGGGAGGCGGGGATGCCGGGCGGGGTGAGGACGGTGGCGAGGGCGCACCGCAGCCGGACCGGGCCGCCCTCCAGCAGGCCGGTGACCAGGGGCAGGAGCACGGCGCGGGCGGCGGGGCCCCGGTCGAGCCGCTGGTCCACGTAGGCGGCCGCCTGCCCGGCGAGTTCCGGCCGCCGCTCCACCGCCTCCCGGAGCAGCGTGGCGACCCGGCGGGCCAGGCCGGGCGGGGTGGCGTCGGCGAGGGCCCGCAGGGCGTCCTCCGGGTCGGGCCGCTCCAGCCGCGCGGCGAAGGCGCCGAGGACCGGCTCGGGGCAGGCCGGGAGGGCACGGGCCAGCGCGTCCGGCGGGAGCTGCGGGTCACCCGCCGCGAAGTGCTCCAGCGCCCGTGGCAGGTACCGGGCCCGGGTGTGCGGGTCCTGGACGAGGAGGGCGAGGGCGCCGCCGTGCAGGGCGCGGTCGGCGGGGCGGGCGAGCAGGGTGAGGGCCGCGTAGCGCAGGAGGGCGCGGTCGCCCCCGGCGGTCGCGTGCGGCGCGACGCGCAGCCCGTGCTCCATCGCGGCGCGCCGGCGTGCCGGCCGCTCGTCGCGTGCCCACCGGTCGACGGCCCGGCACACCGCCGACGGTTCCTCTTCCGCCAGCACGGCCAGCAGCTCCCCGGCCCGTCGGTGCGCGCGGTCGACGAGCACGTCCGCCAGCTCGTCCAGGGCGGTGTGGCGGTGGGTGTGCAGCAGCGCCTGGGCGGCCGTGGCCACGGTCGCGTGCGGGGTGGCGGGCAGGGGCTGCTCGTCGTCGAACCAGTCGGCGAGCAGGGGCTGGACGGCGGTGGGGTCGGCGGCGAGCAGACCGGCGACGGCGTCCAGGAAGCGCGGGCCGGCCTCGCACGGCGGGCCGTCGGCGTGGACCAGCCGCCTGAGCAGCGCGCAGCGCACGGCCTCCGGCAGCCGCAGCCCCGTCCAGAAGGCGGGCCCCGCCTCCTTGGGCACCGGCCGCCCCAGCCGCCGCCAGGCCACGATCCGGTCGGCGAGCAGCCGCAGCACCTCGATGTACGGCGTCGCGTCGGGCACGGCGGCCAGGGTGCCGGTGAGCAGCCGGGCGGCCCACCAGGACCGGGGGTCGGCGTCCAGGGCGTGCACCAGGTCGGCGAGACGGGCGGCCGGCCGGTCCGTGCCGTGCTGGCGCGCGAGGCACAGCAGGGCCTGGACGACGGGTCCGACGCGGTGGTGCGGGACGGGGTCGGGCTGCGGGCCCTCGCGGCGGTGGACGAGGGCGTGCAGGGCCTCGTCGAGGTCGAGGTGCATGCCCTGGAGCCAGTCGGCGAGTTCCTCGTGGGCGAAGCGGTAGCCGGGGCCGGCGGGCACGAGCAGGCCCTCGGCGAGGACGGCCGACGCCCAGCCGGTGGTGCCGCCGAGCCGGGCCGGGGCGGGCCCCCACGGGAACACCTCCTCGAAGGTCTCCCGGTCCAGGTCCCCGGGCCCGGGGCCGAGGCTGCGCCGGGCGGCCTCGTGCACCTGCCCGGCGACCTTGGCGGCCAGCCGGCGTACGGCGGTGCCGCGCAGGCCGTTCCCGGCGGCCAGGCGCTGGGCGACGCGCAGGGACATCAGGTCCAGGTAGGCGGAGAGGACGCCGTCCCGGTCGGTGGTGCCGGCGTGCGGGGGGCCGGGGGCGTCGGCGAGGGTGGCCCTGACCTCGGCGAGCAGACGGAGGGTGAGCGGGTGCCGGGCGTCGGCGGGGACGAGGGCGCTCTCCGGGATGCCGTGGCGCAGGCGGGCCTGCCTCGCCTCCTCCTCGGTGAGGTCGCCGAGACGTACGCACGCGGGCCGGTCCAGGAGGTCCGACACCTCCTCCCAGTACTCCGTCCGGCATGCCACGACCAGGCGCACGCCCGTCTCCCGCAGCCACCGGACCGTCCCGTCCGTCCAGTCGGCGAGGCGGCGGGCCAGGGCCGGCGGCATCTCCTCCGGGTTGTCGAGGAGGAGCAGCAGGGGGCGGCCATGGGAGCCGGCGAGGCGGGCGAGGCGCTCGGGCGCAGTGTCGCCCGGGTCGACGGGGAAGGGGGCGCGCGCGGCCGCCACGACGGGGAGGGCCCGGGTCAGTGCCCGGCGGGCCGCGTCCGCCACCGACCCGTCCTCCTCGCGCAGTTCGCAGCCGCGCAGCCACAGGGTGGGGTGCCCGTCGCGGCCGCGGCGGGCGGCGAGCGCCGCGAGTTCCGTCGTGCGGCCGCTGCCGGGTGGCCCGACGAGGCCGAGTACGGCCGCCGGGCCCGCCGTGAAGGCGTCGATCCCGGCGATCACCGCCGCCCGTTCGACCGGTTCCGGGAGTCCGGTGCCGCCGGGCGGGCCGTCCAGCCCGGCCGATGTGCCGGTCAGCTCCAGCACCCCGGCCAGGTTGAGGTCGGGGCCGTAGGCGGGCACCGTCGCCGCGTTCTCGGCGAGCAGGCCGGCGAGCGGTCCCGGCGCGCCGGGCACCCGGGCGTGCAGCGGTACGGCGAAGCCGACGTCGCGGTGGCCGGAGCTGAGCGCCGTGCCGAGCACGCCGACGACGGCGCCCGTCCCGGCGTCGAGCACGGGGCCGCCGGCCGCTCCGCCGCCCAGTCGCAGCGCGTCCCGCCCTGCCGTGCCGACCGCGAGCTCCAGCGCGCCCTCCACGCTGTGGTAGCGGTCCGTGGCCGCGTAGGTCACGTCGGTCGTGCCCAGCACCCGCGCCTCGCGCCAGCCTCCGGCGGCGATCCGCACGTAGGCGCCGGTTGCCGCGCCGCCCCGCACGGTGACGGGCAGCGGCGGCACGCCGAGCCCCTCGGTGCGGACAAGGGCGAGATCGAGCGCGGGGAGCGGGGTGACGGCCTCGGCGGTCACGACCCGGGTCCGGTCGCCGGCGCCGTACAGCACGAGCCGGGACAGTCCGTCGACGGCCTCGTGGCTGGTGACGAGCGTGCCGTGGTGGTCGGCCAGGAAGCCGGTGCCCCGGGGCCGGCCGGCCAGGTCGTGGATGCGGACGAGAGCCTCGCCGGGGGCCGCCCGGTCTGCGTACGCTGTTCCGGTTGTCTGTTGCGCTGTTCCGGGGTGGTCCTGGGAGCCTGCTGCGCTGTCGTGTGTCTCCCGGGACCGGTTCCGCGACGTCATCGTCGAGCCTCCCCGCCGTACACCCGTGCCCTTGTGTTCGACAGTAGGGGCGGGATGATCAGCGGGACAGATCGCTCTGCGAAAGCGCCCCCTTCCGCTCCCCCGGTTCACTCCGAGCGCCCGCACAGACGGGTGAAGGAAGCGGGGCGGCTGGATACACCCTAGGGGTGGGGGAACCGAGGGGGGACCGTGGAGCGGCGGCAGTGGAGGTACCCCGTGGTCGCCGCTCCACGGGCGGACGGCGCCCCGCGGTCCGTCAGCCGAAGACGGCGAGGCTCTTGGCCTTGCCCCGCTGTTCCTCGACGAGGGCGAGGAAGCGGCCCTCCGGGTCGAAGACGGCGACGGGGCCGGAGCCCGCGTACTGGTCGGGCATGTCCAGCCGTACACCGTTGGTCAGCAGCTTGGCCCGGCGGGCGTCGACGTCCCAGCGGGGGAACGCGGCCGCGGCGGCCTCGGCGACCGGCATCACGGTCAGCTCCTGCTGGAGCTGGTCCAGGGTGCGGGCCGCGTCCAGCTTGTAGGGGCCGACGCGGGTGCGGCGCAGGGCGGTGAGGTGTCCGCCGACGCCCAGGTCGGCGCCCAGGTCGCGGGCGAGGGCCCGGATGTAGGTGCCGGAGGAGCAGACGACCGACACGACCAGGTCGAGCACGGGCGTGCCGTCCTCGGCGACGGCGTCGCGGACGTCGTGGACGCCGAAGGACGAGACCGTCACGGGCCTGGCCGGGATCTCGAACTCCTCGCCCTCCCGGGCCCGCTTGTAGGAGCGCACGCCGTTGATCTTGATGGCGCTGACCTTGGACGGCACCTGCATGATGTCGCCGGTCAGCTTGGCGACACCGGCGTCGACGGCGTCCCGGGTGACCCGGGAGGCGTCGGTGGAGGAGGTGATCTCCCCCTCGGCGTCGTCCGTGAGGGTGTTCTGGCCGAGCCGGATGGTGCCCAGGTACTCCTTCTCGGTCAGCGCGAGGTGGCCGAGGAGCTTGGTGGCCTTCTCGACGCCGAGGACGAGGACGCCCGTCGCCATCGGGTCGAGGGTGCCGGCGTGCCCGACGCGTCGTGTCCTGGCGATGCCGCGCATCTTGGCGACGACGTCGTGCGAAGTGAAGCCCGACGGCTTGTCGACGATGACGAGGCCGTCGGGCGTGGTGTGCTTCTGGGTCATTCGGCGGTGTCGTCCGTCTCGTCGTCCTCGTCCGGCTTGCGGTACGGGTCGGCCTCACCGGCGTACTTCGCACCGGCGGACGCCTCGCGCACCTTCGCGTCGGACTGGCGCGCCTTGTCGAGGAGGTCCTCGATGGTGCGGGCGTTGTCCGGCAGGGCGTCCATGACGAAGGTCAGGGTCGGCGTGAACTTCACGCCAGCGGCCCGGCCCACCTCGGAGCGCAGGATGCCCTTGGCGCTCTCCAGGCCGGCGGCGGCCGCCGCGCGCTCCTCGTCGTCCCCGTACACGGTGTAGAAGACGGTCGCCTCCCTGAGGTCACCCGTGACCCGGGTGTCCGTGATGGTGACGTGCGAGCCGAGCCGCGGGTCCTTGATCCCGCGCTGCAGCTTCTGGGCCACCACCTCTCGGATGAGGTCCGCCAGCCTTTTAGCCCGCGCGTTGTCGGCCACTGGTCCGTCTCCCGTTCTTTCCTGTCCGGTTCGTTCTGGGGTTCGTCAGTCGTCTTCACCGTGGAAGCGCCGCCTGACGGACAGCAACTCCACCTCGGGGCGGGCGGCGACCAGCCGTTCGCACCGGTCGAGCACCTCGCTCAGGTGCCCCGCGTCGCCGGAGACCAACGCCAGGCCGATGACGGCCCTGCGGTGGAGGTCCATGTGGTCCACCTCGGCCGCGCTCACCGCGTACTTGCGCTGGAGCTCGGCGACGATGGGGCGGACGACGGAGCGCTTCTCCTTCAGCGACCGTACGTCGCCGAGGAGCAGGTCGAAGGACAGAGTCCCCACGTACATGTGTGTATCCGGATGACCCGCCGGTACGGGATCGGTGGCCCTGCCGGTATGGGTGGCAGGGACACCAGGAACGTTACCGCGAACGGGGCGGGTGCTCGATCGGGTTTTCCCGCGCGCACCGCGCCCCAACGGCCCACCGGCCCGCCTACCTCCGCTACGCGGTGGAGGCGTCCCTGCGCCGGCTCGGCACCGACCGGATCGACCTGTACCAGTACCACGAACC
>NZ_JBEYZD010000075.1:0-43304 GCF_040645895.1 Streptomyces olindensis
CTGTGCACAAATTAAGGCGGGCCATCGGATCGGATGCCCCGCCTTCTTCATCTTCTGTGGAGCTAAGGAGAATTGAACTCCTGACCTCCTGCATGCCATGCAGGCGCTCTACCAACTGAGCTATAGCCCCTTGTTGTGCTCCGCCCGGTTTCCCCGGCGGCGACGCCAACATTACTGGTCCATCGGGCCCAACACCAAATCGGTTTCCGCTTGCCCGATATGACCGTTATGTCCGTCATACCGGTCCTTCGGGCGTCAGGCCGTCACGAACGAATAGAACCGCTTGAGCGTGCAGTGCTCCTCCAGGAGCCGGCCGTAGATCGGCTCGCCCTCCAGCTCGCGGTACGTCTCGATCGGGTCGCCTTTTATGATCAGCGCCCGCGCGCACTCCTCGCACCAGTATTGGTAGTCGGGATTGATCGGCTCCATGTCGCGGACGATCGGCGTCCCGCTGCCACACCAGTCGCACTTCCGCCTGTGTGCACCCATCGATCAGCTCCAGCTGTGGCCGCAGGCCGTGCACACGTAGGAGATCCCGCCGTTGTCGCCGAGCATCTGGGCCACGTGCGCGGATCCGCAGGAAGGGCAGCTGAGGCGGGTGGACATGTCCCGTGTCAATGCTGCTCCGAGGAGGTGGTCGACCTCCTCGAGGATGCTCGCAGGCATCGCTACTCCCTCCCGTCGGGCCGCGCCCCCTTCCGGCCGTTTGATTCTGCCACGGCCGGACCAATACGGTCAGCGACGCCTCAGTACCAGTCCGGACACGGCACGCGTCGCGACCGTAGAGGTATACGCCTCAGCAGGCCCGAGTGACTCAACCCGGGGCACGAAAAATCCCGCCCCCTGGACGGGAACGGGATCTTGACGTGGAGCTAAGGAGAATTGAACTCCTGACCTCCTGCATGCCATGCAGGCGCTCTACCAACTGAGCTATAGCCCCTCGTGCCACGCGGCGGAGCCGCCTGGTGTTTCGCTCCGGCGGGCCGGGCGAACAAGAAGAACTTTAGCCTGCGACCTGCCGGAAAGTGAAATCCGGGGTCAGTCGTCGTCGCCGAGCACCGGTTCCGGCAGCGTGCCGGCGTTGTGCTCCAGCAGCCGCCAGCCGCGGGCGCCTTCGCCGAGGACGGACCAGCAGCAGTTGGAGAGCCCGCCGAGGCTCTCCCAGTGGTGCGGGTCGAGGCCCAGGAGGCGGCCGATGGTGGTGCGGATGGTGCCGCCGTGGCTGGCCACGACGAGCGTGCCGCCCTCGGGGAGCTTCTCGGCGTGCCGGAGCACCACGGGGGCGGCGCGGTCGGCGACCTCGGTCTCCAGTTCGCCGCCGCCCCGGCGCACGGGCTCGCCGCGCTTCCAGGCGGCGTACTCCTCGCCGTGCCGGGCGATGATCTCCTCGTGCGTCAGGCCCTGCCAGACGCCCGCGTAGGTCTCGCGCAGCGCCTCGTCGTGGGTGACGTCGAGGCCGGTGAGCGTGGCGAGCTCGGCGGCCGTCAGCGCGGCCCGCCTCAGGTCGGAGGCGACGATCGCGTCCGGCCTCAGGGAGGCCAGCAGCCGGGCGGCGCGGCGGGCCTGGGCGACGCCGGTCTCGGTGAGCTCGACGTCCGTGGTGCCCTGGAAGCGGCGCTCCACGTTCCACGAGGTCTGGCCGTGCCGCCAGAGGATGATGCGGCGGCCCCGGCCGGGCTTGCCGGCCTCACTGAAGGCGCTCACCGCCAGTCTCCGTCCAGCTCCGCCGCCTCCTCGGCCGCCTGCAGCTTGGCGTGCTCCTCGGCCTTGCCGCGGGTGGCCTTGGCGTCCTCGGGGAGCTCCAGCTCGGGGCAGTCCTTCCACAGCCGCTCCAGGGCGTAGAAGACGCGCTCCTCGCTGTGCTGGACGTGGACGACGATGTCGACGTAGTCGAGCAGGACCCAGCGGGCCTCGCGGTCGCCCTCGCGGCGCACCGGCTTGGCGCCGAGTTCCTTCGAGAGGCGCTCCTCGATCTCGTCGACGATCGCCTTCACCTGGCGGTCGTTGGGCGCGGAGGCCAGCAGGAAGGCGTCCGTGATGGAGAGCACGTCACTGACGTCGTAGGCGACGATGTCGTGCGCCAGCTTGTCGGCGGCCGCCTGGGCGGCGGTGTTGATGAGCTCCTGGGAGCGGTCGGTCACGGTCACTACAAGGCTTTCGATCGGCGGTCACTTGTCCCCCAGGGTCTCACGGACCGCCGTGCGCCCCCCACGCGATTACGGTGATCACGTGGGGAGCGCAACCCGGCCGCCTAGTCGGACGAGGGCTTGTAGTCCTGGCCGAGGACCACGGAGACGTCGGCGCTCCCGGAGAGTTTGCCCTGGGTGACGGCGCTCGCGGGCAGGCCGAGGGTCTTGGCGACCTCGGCGGCGTTCGCCTTGTCGGCCGCGTCGCCGTAGACGACCTGGGACGTGGCCCGGGCGCCGGCCGTGCCGCCCTCCAGGAAGGTGAAGCCGCCGTTGAGGAGCACGACGCGGGCCTTGCCGGTGTTGTCCTTGACGCCGGTGGCGTTCTGCACGGAGACGCTGACGGCGGCGTCCTTGTCGGGGCTCTTGGCGGTGCCGCCGAGGACGTTCTTGACGATCCCCGCGCCGGTCCGGGCGCTGAGCGTGCCGTCGCTCTGGACGGGCAGCAGGTCCGTCTTGTAGTCGCCGCCCTTGGCGAGGTCGGAGAGCCCGGCGAGGAAGGTGCCGAGGTCCTTGTCGGTCAGGGACGGGTCGAGGATCTGGTTCAGCGTCTGGATGGTGACCGTCGCGGCCTGCGGGTCGGAGGACAGCTTGCGCAGGACGCCCTGCATGACCTGCCCGAAGCGCTCCAGCTGGGCGTTCTGGGCCTCGCCGGGGGCGCGGTAGGTGGCGTAGGCGACGGCCATCTTGCCGCTGAGGGTCTGGTCCTGGCCCTTGTTGACCAGGGGGGCCGTGCCCTTCTTCTTGGCAGCGGGGTCGGGCACGTCGGTGTTCGTGTCGACGTCGATGTTGCCGACAAGGTCGACGAGGTTCTGCAGGTAGGGGGTGTCCAGGCGCCAGGTGCCCTGGATGTCGGTGCCGAGGACGGTGTCGAGGGCGTCGCGGGTGCCGTCGGAGCCGTCGTCCTCGACCGACTTGGCGAGTGTCGTCGTGGAGCCGTCGTCGCTGGTCAGGGCGAGGGAGTTGGGCAGCAGGACGGTGGTGCCCCGCTTGGTGGTGGTGTTGTCGACGAGGAGGGCGGTGGCGGTGCCGCCGCCCTTGGTGTCGTGCAGGTGGACGACGATCACGTCGCGCTTCTGGGCGCCCGTGGCGGTCGTGGTACCCGTCGCGGAGTCGCCGGAGGACAGGCCGGGCAGCTTCCCGGCGTACCAGAGGTAACCGACGCCGCCGACCGCGGCGAGCGCGAGGACGACGACCAGGGCGACGATCCGGCTGCGGGCGCGACGCCGGGCCTCCTCGCGGCGCTCGGTGCGGTTCTCGGTGAACTTCAGCCAGTCGATGACGTCTTCGGAGTCGCCGTCCGGCTCCTCGACGAAGGCGAACTGCTCGGTGTGGTACTCGCGGTCGGGCGTCCGCTCGCCCTCGGCCGGGCCGGCCTGCTGCGGGATGTGGGCGGTCTGCTGGGTCTGCTGGGCGGTCTGCTCGGCGACGCGGGGCTGCGCGCCAGCGCCGCCCGTGGCGTGCCCGTAGGGGTCGTGGGGAGCGCCCTGCGCGGAGCCGTAGGGGTCGTAGCCGTAGGCGGGGCCGGACTGCTGCGCGCCCGTGCCGTAGTCGTACGGCTGCGGGGGCTGCTGCCCGGGCGTGCCGTAGGGGTCGTAGCCGTAGCCCTGCTGCTGCCCCTGCTGTTGCTGCTGCCCTTGCTGGGCGTACGGGTCGTAGGCCTGCTGCTGGGTCTGCTGGGTCTGGACCTGCCGGTAGACAGGCTGTCCGTACTCGTCGTAGCCGACGAGCTCGTACTGGTCGCCCCCGTACCCCGGGTCGTATCGGTCGTTCACCGGTGCCCCTCTCGGCTCACTCGCCGCGGTACAGCTCGCGCTTGTCGATATAGCGCACGACTCCGTCCGGCACCAGGTACCAGATGGGATCGCCCTTGGCGACTCTCGCACGGCAGTCAGTGGAGGAGATGGCGAGGGCGGGGACCTCCACGAGCGAGACGCCGCCCTCGGGGAGTCCGGTGTCGTCGAGGTGGTGGCCCGGCCGGGTCACCCCGATGAAGTGCGCGAGGGAGAACAGCTCCGCCGAGTCCCGCCAGGTGAGGATCTGGGCGAGCGCGTCGGCGCCGGTGATGAAGAAGAGGTCCGTGTCGGGGTTGAGCGCGCGCAGGTCGCGCAGCGTGTCCACGGTGTAGGTGGGGCCGCCGCGGTCGATGTCGATGCGGCTCACGGAGAACTGCGGGTTCTCGGCGGTCGCGATGACCGTCATCAGGTAGCGGTCCTCGGCCGGGGAGACGCTGCGGTCGCTCTTCTGCCAGGGCTGGCCGGTCGGGACGAAGACCACCTCGTCGAGGTGGAACGCCGCGGCGACCTCACTGGCCGCCACCAGGTGTCCGTGGTGGATCGGGTCGAAGGTGCCGCCCATGACGCCGAGGCGGCGCTTGCCCGGCTGCGACGGACTCTTGCCGGGGCCGTCGATCTGGCGGGGCGCCGTGGCGGCACGGCGGGGCTCCGAGTGTCGCTCGGTGCCGCTCGCCGTGTCCTGTGCCGGGTCGTACGGCGTCTCGTTCGCCGGACCGGTAGGCATGTCCTGCTCTCCCATGCGTGCAGACCCTACCGGCCCCGCCTGAGGGCTCCGGTCGCCCCCGTGCTCCCCGGGGCAGCCGCGCGGGGCGCCCTGCCGGGGCTCAGCGGTCGCGGTTGAAGCGGGTGGTGATCCACAGCAGGAGCAGCAGGATGAAGAGGGCGGCGCCACCGGTGAGGTAGGGGCTGAGGCTCTCGTGGTTTCCGCCGTGCTCCTGGCCCTCGGCGGCGAGGGTGACCAACTGGGCAGCGGTGCTGTGGAAGCTCATCTTCGGCAGGACCTATCGCGTGTGGGCGGGTTAAAGACGTCGGCTCATCGTAAGCGGGCCCCTCGGCCGCGATCACCCCGACTCCGCCTCTTCGTGCCGCGGAGGTCGCACGCGCTGCCGCCGGACCCGGTCCCGGGGCCCGGCGGGGAACCTTCGCGCTGCCTCAGTCGTCCTTCCGTCTGTAACCGCGCAGCAGGAACCACGCGGTCAGCGCACACCCCACGATCATCACGAGGAGCACGATCCGGAGGATCCCCGGCCCCCCTTGCCGGTCGGCTGCACCGGCGGCCTCGGCGACCCAGGCGGCGGGGTGGTGCTCCATGACGGTGGTTCCCTTCGCTGTACTGCCCGACCACCGTAACTCCGCCTAGGCTGGGCTCAGCCTCGGGGAAGCAAAGGGCCGCACAAGGGGCCGCAAAAGGTCACACAGACGCATGGGGGAAGACATGTCCGACGGCCACGAGCACAACGGGCACGAGCATGTGCCCAGCAGGCAGCGCAGGCGCTTCCCCGGAATCTCCTCGCGTACCTACGAGCACCCGGCCGACCGCTCCGCCCTGGTGGCGCTGCGCAAGCTGAGCGGTTTCGACACGGTGTTCAAGGCCCTCAGCGGCCTGCTCCCCGAGCGCAGTCTGCGACTGCTGTTCCTGTCCGACTCGGTGCGGGTCTCGGACCAGCAGTTCTCGCACCTGAACGTGATGCTGCGGGACGCCTGCTACATCCTGGACCTGGAGAAGGTCCCGCCGATGTACGTGAACCAGGACCCGCAGCCGAACGCGATGTGCATCGGCCTGGACGAGCCGATCATCGTCGTCACCACCGGCCTCGTCGAGCTGCTCGACGAGGAGGAGATGCGGGCGGTCATCGGCCACGAGGTGGGACACGCGCTGTCCGGGCACTCCGTGTACCGGACCATCCTGCTGTTCCTGACCAGCCTCGCCGTCCGAGTCGCCTGGATCCCCCTGGGCAACCTCGCGATCATGGCGATCGTGACCGGGCTGCGCGAGTGGTTCCGCAAGTCGGAGCTGTCCGCGGACCGTGCGGGGCTGCTGGTGGGGCAGGACCTGCAGGCGTCCATGCGCGGCCTGATGAAGATCGCGGGCGGCAACCACCTGCACCAGATGAACGTGGACGCGTTCCTGGAGCAGGCCGAGGAGTACGAGGCGGGCGGCGACCTGCGCGACTCCGTGCTGAAGATCCTGAACGTGCTGCCCCGCTCCCACCCGTTCACCACGGTGCGGGCGGCCGAGCTGAAGAAGTGGGCCGAGTCGCGGGACTACCAGCGGATCATGGACGGCCACTACCCGCGCCGCGACGAGGACCAGGACACCTCGGTCCGGGACTCCTGGCGGGATTCCGCCAACCACTACACGACGCATGTGAAGAGTTCCAAGGACCCGCTGATGAAGCTGGTCACCGACCTCGCGGGCGGCGCCGGCGACCTGGGCGACCGGGTCCGCCGGGGCTTCGGCGGCTTCACCAACCCGGCCCAGAAGCCGCCCCGTGGCCCGGAAGCGCCGGGCTCGTCGGACACTCCGGGGGACGACGAGCCGCCGCGCTAGGACAGACAGGGCGCTCTGCGCGAGCCCTGTGCCGCGCAGGGACTCCGGGAGTGCGTCTCAGACCTTCGGCTGTGCGCTCGTCGCCAGGGAGCCGCACAGGGCCGTGGCGCTGCCCGTGGCGTAGGGGTCCGTGCCCGCGGGGCCGCCCTCCTTGGCCGTCTGGCCGGCGAGCAGGGGGCGGAGGTGGTTCGTGGAGTCCTCGGCGCAGGACAGCGGGCCGGCCTGGACGTAGGAGACGACGAGCTGGGCCTGGTGCAGGCGCAGGTCGTCGCGGTCGAAGCGGAAGTGCAGCTCGCGCCGCAGGGTGAACAGGGACACCTCGGCCTTGTCACCGGCCCCGGCCGGCCGTAGCGCGTACACGAACGTGTGGTCAGCGGTGACCTCGAGCGTCGACGAGTCGGCCTCGGCGGCCTGCAGCGTGCCCTGGACCCGGACCCTGCGGTCCGCCAGCTCGGCCCGGGAGGGGTCGAAGCGGACGAGCCACCCGGTGGGCGCGTGGCGTCCGTCCGCGGTGGGGCGGGCGAAGCTCTGGTCGAACTGGTCCAGCTGGTCGGGGTCGAGCAGGACGCGGACGGCCCGGACCTCACCGCCGGTGAGCACCTCGGGGTCGAGGGCGGAGCGGATGATGTAGTCCTTGGCGGTGGTCAGGGCGGAGACGACCTGGCTGTCGGAGAAGTGCGCGGTGCGCCGCGAGGCGGGCAGCGGCACGCCCTCCGCGCCGGTCTTGAACTGCGCGGCCGGGCTGTGCTCGTACAGGTACGCCGGATCGGCCGTACCGGGCACCTTGCCCTCGGGGGCGAGCGGGATGACGGTCATCCGCAGCGGTTCGACGGGCTCCGATGCCGTGGGGGCCTGGTAGGGGTGCCGTACGCCCATGTAGATCGCGGTGCCGAAGGCGATGGCGATCAGCAGGACCAGGACCAGTGCCTGCCGGGACAGGCCCCGGCGCAGGGGCGGGCGGCGGCGCACGGCGGGCGCGTGGTCGGCCATGCGCTCCTGCGCGGAGAACTCCTGGAGGCGGGCAGCACGGACGAACGACTCGTCGAAGACGACGGATCGGTACTCGTCCTCGCCACCTCCGGGACCGCCCTCGGGTGTCCCCTCAGGTGGGTCTCCAGGCCCGCCCATATCTTCAGGGTAGGTCGCGGGAAGCCCGGGTAAACGCAGCGCTGCTCCACAAGTTCTGACAGGTTCTCACCAACGCGGGCGGGTTCCGGTCAGGGGGTGCGGGGGATCACCGAGACGGCCGGCTGGGAGTAGTCGGCGGAGGCGGAGGGCGTGGCCCCGCTGCCCTGTTCCACTCCGGTCGAGGCGGGCGGCGGCGCGGGTTCCTCGCGGTTGGAGGACGCGCCCCGGTAGACCGCCGTGAAGGCCAGCGCGACCATGCCGACGCCCATCACGAGGGCGAGCAGCCAGGCGACGGGCCGGTGCCAGCGGACCTGTTTGGAGTACGGTCCCGAGCCCCCGTAGTGGTCCTCGAGGATGTCGGAGTCGTCGAACTCGTCGAGGTCGGGATCATGGCCGAAATCGCGGTGGCCGTCCGGGCCGTACCCGTCGTCGTACCGCTCGCCTCCGGTGTGGGCGCGGCGGGCCTCCGCCTCGGAGGCCTCGGCTCTCGCCTGAGCGGCGGCCAGGAGGCGCTCCACGGCGGTCGGCTCGTGCACCACGGCCGCGCGTACGAAGGCCTCGTCGAAGACCACGGAGGCGAACTCTTCGTCCGACACCCCGCGGTCGTGGTCGTCGTCGGGCTCCCAGCCGTCGGGAAACGGCGTGCCCCCCACGTCCTCCGGCACGGATCCAGAGTAGACCTGGGGGGTCAATTTGGGCAGACGGTATGGAAATTCATCCGCCCGTTGAGACGGCTTCCACGCGGTCGGCGACGGCGCGCGCCCAGCCTGCCCGCGCCTGCCGCACGTGTATGCGCCGCCCGGCATGGCTCCGCGCGCCGGGCGTGGCTCAGCGCTGTACGTGGCTCAGCGCTGTACATGGCTAGCGCCGGACGTGGCTCAGCACCGGACGTGGCTCAGCGCCGTACGTGGCCGTCCCCGGTCACGATGTACTTCGTGCTGGTCAGCTCCGGCAGGCCCATCGGGCCGCGGGCGTGCAGCTTCTGCGTGGAGATGCCGATCTCGGCGCCGAAGCCGAACTGGCCGCCGTCCGTGAAGCGGGTGGAGGCGTTGACGGCGACCGTGGTCGAGTCGACCAGTTGGGTGAAGCGGCGGGCGGCCTGCTGGGAGGTCGTCACGATGGCCTCGGTGTGGCCGGAGGTCCACAGCCGGATGTGCTCGACGGCCTTGTCCAGGGAGTCGACCACGGCCGCGGCGATGTCGTACGACAGGTACTCCGTCTCCCAGTCCTCGGCCGTCGCCTCGACGACGGTGGCCTTGGAGTCCTTGGCGTAGGCCTGCACGCGCTCGTCGGCGTGGACCGTGACCCCGGCCTCCGCGAGGGCGTCCAGTGCGCGCGGCAGGAACTCGGCGGCGATGTCCTGGTGGACGAGGAGGGTCTCGGCGGCGTTGCAGACGCCGACCCGCTGGGCCTTGGAGTTGATCAGGATCTCGACGGCCATGTCGAGGTCGGCCGCCGCGTCGACGTAGACGTGGCAGTTGCCGGTGCCGGTCTCGATGACCGGGACGACGGACTCCTGGACGACCGTGTTGATCAGGGAGGCGCCGCCGCGCGGGATGAGCACGTCGACCAGGCCGCGGGCGCGCATCAGCTCGCGGACGCTCTCGCGGCTCTCGCCGGGCACGAGCTGGATGGCGTCGGCGGGCAGCCCGGCCCCGCCCACGGCGTCGCGCAGGACGCGCACGAGGGCCGTGTTGGACTGGTAGGCCGATGAGGAGCCGCGCAGCAGGACCGCGTTGCCGGACTTCAGGCAGAGGGCGGCGGCGTCGACGGTGACGTTCGGCCGGCCCTCGTAGATGATCCCGACGACGCCGAGCGGCACCCGGACCTGGCGCAGATCGATGCCGTTGGGCAGCGTGGAGCCGCGGACGACCTCGCCGACCGGGTCGGGCAGGGCGGCGACGTCGCGCACGTCGGAGGCGATGGCGCGGATCCGCTCCGGGGTGAGCGTGAGCCGGTCGATCATGCCCTCGCTGATGCCGGCCTCGCGGGCCTTGGCGACGTCCTTGGCGTTGGCCTCGACGATCTCGCTCGTACGGACCTCCAGCGCGTCCGCGATGGCGAGCAGCGCGTCGTCCTTCTCGGCCCGCGGCAGCGGCGCGAGGCTCGCGGCGGCGGCCTTGGCGCGGTAGGCGGCCTCGGTGACCGGGGACATCGAGTCGTACGGAGAGAGCGTGGTCATGAGGGAAGGGTAGTGCGCGCGGCGGGTCCGTTCACGGCGTGTTCCACACCCCGAGACACTTCCCGAGACACTGACCGAAGCACTCACCGGGACCGGCCGGACCGGATCAAAAGGGATGCACGCCGACCGGTGACGCCGGCGGCGGCCCGTATCCCTCGGCGATGCGCTGGTGGTAGGTCGCGCGGTCGATGACCTCAAGGCCGACGATCTCCCAGGGCGGCAGCCCGGCGGTCTGCCGGTGCTCGCCCCACAGGCGCAGGGCGACGGCGGCCGCGTCGTGCAGGTCGCGGGCCTCCTCCCAGTAGCGGATCTCGGCGTGGTCGACGGCGTAGCGGCTGGTCAGGAGGAAGGGGTGGTCGTGGGCGAGCTGCTCCAGGGCGCGCCGCACCTCGGGGAGCGGGGCCTCCTTGCCGGAGACGCTGAGGGTGACGTGCCACAGGCGCGGGGTGTCCGCGGGTTCCTCGCCCTCGAACCGGTCCCCGGCCGCCACACTGGTCAGGGCGCGCTCCTCACCGGCCGCGCGGGAGCCGGTACCACCACGGGACGCCGGGGTCCCAGGGCGCACTCGTCTCACGACGGCCTCCTTCGCTCAGCGGCGGTGCTGCGGAACAGTTCCCTGAGACAAAGTTGAGCAGGCCGCAAGGGATCGCGTGGCGGTTTTGCGGAACGTCCACCACCGGGGGCGGACGTTTCGACACATTACGGGTGCAGGACCACCAGGTCGTCCCTGTGTACGACCTCGCGTTCGTACGCGGGTCCGAGTTCGCGGGCGAGTTCCCGGGTCGAGCGGCCGATCAGCCGGGGGATCTCCTTGGCGTCGAAGTTGACCAGCCCGCGGGCCACCGCGTGCCCTTCGGTGTCGCGCAGCTCGACGGGGTCGCCGGCGCTGAACTCGCCCTCGACGGCGGCGATCCCGGCCGGCAGCAGCGACTTGCGGCGGTCCACGACGGCCCGTACGGCGCCGTCGTCCAGGGTGAGCGCGCCCTGCGGGGTGGAGGCGTGCTGGAGCCACAGCAGCCGGTCGGCGGAGCGCTTGCCGGTGGGGTGGAAGTAGGTGCCGGTGTCCTGGCCGGTCAGGGCGTCGGCCGCGTGGACGGTGCTGGTGAGGACGACGGGGACGCCGGCGGCGGCGGCGATGCGGGCGGCCTCGACCTTGGTGACCATGCCGCCGGTGCCGACACCGGCCTTGCCCGCGCTGCCGATCTCGACGTGCGCGAGGTCGGACGGGTCGCGCACCTCGCCGATGCGGGAGGTGCCGGGCTTCGCGGGGTCCCCGTCGTAGACGCCGTCCACGTCGGAGAGCAGGACCAGCAGGTCGGCGTGGACGAGGTGGGCGACGAGGGCGGCGAGGCGGTCGTTGTCGCCGAAGCGGATCTCGTCCGTGGCGACGGTGTCGTTCTCGTTGACGATCGGGAAGGCGCCCATCGCGAGCAGCTTGTCGAGGGTGCGCGAGGCGTTGCGGTGGTGGGCGCGGCGGCTCATGTCGTCGGAGGTCAGCAGCACCTGGCCGACGCGGACGCCGTAGCGGGCGAAGGAGGCGGTGTAGCGGGCGACCAGCAGGCCCTGGCCGACGCTGGCGGCGGCCTGCTGCCGGGCCAGGTCCTTGGGGCGGCGGCGCAGGCCCAGCGGGGCGAGACCGGCGGCGATGGCACCGGAGGAGACCAGGACGATCTCGCGTTCGCCGCCGCTGCGGACCTTGGCGAGCACGTCGACCAGCGCGTCCACGCGGTCCGCGTCCAGGCCGCCCGAGGCGGTGGTCAGCGAGGAGGATCCGACCTTGACGACGATCCTGCGGGCCTCGCCCACGGCCTGTCTTGCCCCTGCCACGTCGCCGTCCGTCCCCTCACTCCGATGCGGTCGCTCACCAGGCAATCTACGGGACGGCAGGAGGGGACGCGGCCCCGGTCCACGCTACGGACAGTACGGCCCACGTCACGGGACGACGGTCATGCCCTCGCGGTGACGGGCGACGGCCACGCCCTCGCGGTGGGGTGGCGCGGCGGGACGGACGCGAGCCGCCGCACTCCGCACACGGTGCCGGCAGCCGCACATGGGTGCCGACAGCCGCACGCGCGAACCGCACCCGCACGCCCCGCCGGATGCCCGCGAGCTCCGGGCTTCCTCGCGGCTCCGCACGTACCGGCCCCGCCCTCCCCCGCCCCCCGGACACGCGCGTGTCGTCAGGAGGTCGCCGCGCGTTAACCCGGACGGCCGACCTGGGCCGACCCGACGCTCCTGGAGACCGCAGTGCCCCTACCCCTCCCCCGCCCACCGGCCCTGTTGAAGGGGCTGGTCGCCGTCGTCCTGGCTGCCGCGTTCGCCGCCCAGGCGGTCGCGGCGCTGCTGCCCCACGTCCCGCTGCTGCTCGCCGCGACAGCCGTCTCCCTGGCCACCGAGGGGGCCCTGTACCGGTGGCAGCGCGGGGTGCTGTCGCTGTTCGCCAAGTCGCACGCGGACATCACCGTGCGGCACGTCCTGCGGGACCTGCTCCTGGTCGTGGCTCTGCTGCGGCTCGGCGAGCAGGACCGGGAGACGGTGTACGCCCCGCTCGTCGCCGGGCTGCTCGCGTTCTACGTGCTGCACTGCGCGATCCAGGCCGTCTCCGTGCTGGTCCGCCGCACCCGCACCCTGCCCGTGGTGACCCGGAACATCGACGCCTCGGCGCTGCGGCTGTCCCCGGCCCCGTCCGTGCTGCTGCGCCGCCCCGGCCACCGGCTGCTGGTGTTCGGCCTGCCGGCGACGGCCGGGCTGCTGGCGTCCGTGCCGGGCGACCGGCCGGTGTACGCGGCGGCGGGCATCGCGCTCTCCCTCGCCCTCGCGCTCACCGGCCTCGGCGCGCTGCTGCTCCGGCTGCTGCCGGGACGCCGTCCGGCCGGCGAGCAGGAGGTGCTCGACTGGCTCGACGGCTGGCTGGCCTCGTACCGGCCGACCGTCGGCCTGTACTTCTCCGGCGGCGCCTCCTCGGCCTACCAGGCGAACATGTGGCTGGAGCCGCTCGCGAAGCTGGAGGGCAGGCCGGTCATCGTCCTGCGGGAGCGGTTCATGGTGCAGAAGATCGCGGCGACGGACATCCCGATCGTGTGCCTGCCGAAGGTGTCCACGCTGATGCGGCTGGAGCACTCCACGCTCCAGGTCCTCATCCACCCGTCGAACTCCGGCAAGACCTCGCAGGTGCTGCGCATCCCCACGATCAAGCACACCTTCGTCAACCACGGCGAGAGCGACAAGCTGTCCTCGTGCAACCCGTACGCGAAGGCGTACGACGAGGTGTGGGTGGCCGGCCCGGCGGCTCGCGAGCGGTACGCGCTGGCCGAGGTCGGTGTCGAGGACAAGGACGTGGTGGAGACGGGCCGCCCGCAGCTGGACGGCGTGAGGCCGTACGCGGGTCCGCCGGCGGGGGCGTGGACGACCGTCCTGTACGCGCCGACCTGGGAGGGCTGGGACGGCAACCCCGGCAACACCTCGGTCGTGGAGGCCGGCGAGAACCTCGTGCGGGCGCTGCTCGCCGACCCGGGCGTGCGGCTGCTGTACAAGCCGCATCCGCTGACGGGGTCGGTGGACCCGCGCGCGGGCGCCGCCGATCTGCGCATCCGGGAGCTGATCCGGGCGGCCAACCGGGAGCGGGGCGAAGCGCGTCCCCCGGCCGGTGCGGACCTGGCCGCCCGCGCCGCCGAGCTGGACCGGCTCACCACGTCCGTCTTCCGGGCCGGGGCCGACACCGTGGAGCGGATGCTGGTGCAGTCGGCGCCGGAGCCGGGCCGCGCGGCGGCGGTGACGCGGGCGACGGCCGCGTGGGAGGAGGCGTACTGGGCCTCGCTGCCGGAGGGTGAGCACCAGGTCGTCACGGACGCCCGGCCCACGCTGTACTCCTGCTTCAACGTGTCCGACCTGCTGATCAGCGATGTGTCGAGCGTGATCAGCGACTTCCTGGCGAGCGGCAAGCCGTACGCGGTGGCCAACACCAGCGGGCTGCCCGAGGACGCCTTCCGTACGGCGTTCCCGACGGTGGCGGCGGCGACGGTGCTGACGCCGGACGCGGCCGGCGTGCCGGACCTGCTGGAGACCGTCCGGCACCCGGAGAAGGACGGACTGGCCGAGGCGCGGGCCGAGTTGAAGCTGCGCCTGCTGGGGCCGGACGAGCCGTCGTCGCAGGAGCGGTTCGGCGAGGCCGTGCGGGCGCTGTGCGCGAAGGCCCGGGACCACCGGGCCCGGGTGGCGGAACGCCTGGCGGCGGAACTGCCCGGGCAGCGCACGGAGGCGGCGGTTCCGACCGCACCGCGCTGACGGACGGGACGACCGGACGACCGCGGGGCCACTGGAAGAATCCAGTGGCCCCGCACCGCTGTAGACGTGGCGTCGGCGCCGCCCGCGGTCACGCCGCCGGCCGCACCTCGCGCGAGTGCAGCACCCGGCGCGCCTTGCGCACCGCGCGCCGCATGAACGTGTCCACGCCGCCCTCGCGGTAGCCCGGGAAGGCGCGGGCCTCGCGGGGCTCGGCGAGGTAGACCGAGTCGGGGATGCCCGCGGCCCGGTCGCGGAAGTGCGGGTAGACGAGGTAGACCCGGCGGCCCTTCCTCTCCAGGAGGGCCGCCGCCTGCTTCTTGGCCTTGACGAACTTCACGACGTCCAGCAGCAGTTCGGGCCGCTGCTCGGCGACCAGGTGGAGGCGCAGCCGCTCGTGGACCTTCAGGCGCTGGGCGACGCCCTCCGTCCAGTAGGCGTCCATCAGCGGCTTGGCCAGCTCGAACTTGTGCCGGCGGATCTCCTCGCTGTCCGTGAGGTACTTGGGCCCGAACTGCGGCAGCAGGGTGACGAGGAAGGGCCGGACCATCAGCTGGTCGCGCCGGCCGCCCGCCGGGAGGTGCTCGGCGATGAGGTTCATCAGGGCGCGCGCGGAGTCGAAGCGCAGCGTGTAACTGCCGCTCTTGGTCACGTGCTTGCCGTCGTCACGGCCCACCAGGTAGTAGCAGGTGTGGTCGGCGACGACCGAGACGCCGTCCGCCCGCAGGTACGCCTCCATGGTGAACAGCGCGTCCTCGCCGGTGAACAGCGACTCGTCGAACCGCATGCCGTGCCGCTCCAACAGCTCGCGGCGGAACAGCTTCTGGGCGCTGAGCGTGAACTTGATGTTGGAGGAGAAGACGTCCGTCCGCTCCACCGTCTTCCCCCACATGGACTTCGGCGCGGAGCGGTTGACGCCCTCGACCTTGCCGAGGACGACGTCCGTGCCGGCGCGGTCGGCCATGGCGACCATCCGCTCCAGTGCCTCGGGGCCCAGCCGGTCGTCGGCGTCGAGGAAGAAGACGTAACGTCCGCTCGCCTTGCTCAGGCCGACGTTGCGCGGGCCGCTGGGGCCCCCGGAGTTCTCCTGACGGACCACCAGGACGTGCATGGGAGCGCGCTCGGCGAACTCCTCCAGGTACTCCCCCGTGCCGTCCGTCGAGCCGTCGTCCACCGCGATGACCTCGATGCGCTCCGGATCGAGGGTCTGTGCCTCGACGGACGCGAGGCACTCGATCAAGTACGGCATCGCTTCGTACGCCCCGATGATCACACTCACATCAGGCTGCGCAACGGTCACGTTTCCCCCTAGTCAATGGGATATTCCCCCCGTATCGCCTCATTCGCTACTTGGTAGACGAGTGATCGAGGCAAGCGGTTGCCTCAAACACACGTGTTAGTGAGACACCTCACATGGTGAACCGACAGGAATCGGGAAAACGAAAAGGTTCGGCCCCCGAGGAGGACTCCTCGGGGGCCGAACCTCTCAGCGGGCGGCGGCAGTTCAGGCCGTGCCGACACCGTCCGTCTCACCGGCCGCGGACACCCGCTGCCCGGGTACGGCGTTCGCCAGCTCGCTCTCGGCGGCGGCCGAGACCCTTGACTCCTGGCCGACGTTGCGCGTCTCGGCCTTGATGGCGAGGTTCGCGACCGCGGTGTTGAACTGGTCGATGGAGGCCGGCTCGTCCGGCCCCAGCAGGTACTGCTTGAGCTCCTTGCGGTCCTCGGCCAGCGGGTCGGCGGCCGGGTCCCGGACCGCGCCGAGCAGCTCGCCCAGCTCGGTCGCGCTGTTGGACAGGATCACCGCGGCACGCACCGCCGTGTTGTTCCGCTTGAACTCCTCGGCGCCCACCTCCGCGGAGTCCGTGACCGCGTACGGCTTGCCGCTCGCGATGAAGTCGGAGACCACGCTGGAGATGTCCGAGACCATCGCGTCGGAGACGTTGAAGCAGTCGTACAGCCGCGGCTCGGCGCCGGTGATGACGCGGTGCTCCCAGGCGGGGAAGGAGCGCCAGTAGGCGTCGTTCCACTCGGCGCGCAGCCGGGCGACCTCCTCGTGCCGCGCGACGTCGACCTGCCCGTCGCGGGTGGCCTCGGCCTCGTCGCGGCCCTTGTCGCCGCCGGAGCCGGCCAGCTGGGCGATGCGGGCCTCGATCCGGGCCAGCTCGGCCTTGGCCTGCGTCTGCGCGGTGCTGTCGGCGGCGAAGCGCGAGTCGGCGGCACGCTCGGTGGCGGCCTTGCGGACCAGGGCGGCGATGCGCTGGTGGGCGTCCTTGGCGTCCTTGCTGACGGTGCCGGTGAACGGGTGCGGCTTGTACAGCACCCGGACCGGCGGGTCGGCCGTGACCAGCCGGTTCACGATGTTCTCCCCGGCGAGCACGATCGAGGTGTTGCCCGGGTTGCCGTCCCAGCCCTCCCAGGTGGGCGCGTAGAGGACGGTCGGGATGCGCCCGTCGGGCACGCCCTGCCAGGTCTGGATGGGGGCGAGCTGCGGGCGGCCGACCTCGACGATGTCGTCGTCGCGGACACCGACGTCGGCGATGGCGTAGCGGTCGCGGCCGGCGCGGCCGGCGGTCCACACCTCGTCGTAGACCTTGCTGAACGGGTTGACGCTGGCGAGCTTGTCGCTGTCGCCGTGGCCGATGAAGACGTGCTTCATGGTGGGCACGCGCAGCATGTGGATGTTCTTGCCGACGTTGGCCGCGTAGAGCGCGACGCGCACCGTGGACAGGTCCAGGTTCATCAGGTGCACCCCTCCGGGCACGCAGATGACGGGGACCGTGGTGGGCGCCAGGTTGTTCAGGATGGCCCGTTCACGCAGGATGATCAGCGGCTTGGTGTCCAGGTTCTCCATGGTGTCCAGCCACATGTTGACCTGGTAGGCGGAGTCCTTCGAACCGGAGAAGTACAGGACGGTCTCCGGCTTGTACTCGCCCAGCCAGTCGTCGACGGCGGCGAGGACCCGCTCGGCCTTCGGCGGGATCTTCCGGCCGCGCACGTACGGCACGAGCGCCAGGACGTACAGGGTGCCGAGGGCGACCGTGATGCCGATGCCGACGAAGCCGACCAGGGCCGACTTGACCTGTGCGGCGACCAGGATGCCGACGACCGCCGCGAGGTCGAGGTGCAGCATCTTCTCGGCGGAGCGGTGCAGCAGCCCGCGCGGCGGGGCGTCCGGGATGCGGATCCGGGACTTCAGGTCGACGTTGCGCGTGGCGACCGGCATGCGGCGGCGGTTGCGGATCAGCTGGACCAGCGCGCCGTGCGGGGCCTGCAGGCCGTAGAAGGCGATGAAGCAGGCGATCGCCCCGTAGTAGATCAGGTTGTCCGCCAGGGACAGCCGGGCCAGCAGCAGGACGAGCAACAGCTGCCGGATCAGGAAGCGGATCGACAGGCCCGCCCGGACCTTGCCGAGGCGGTTGATCAGGTAGCTGCCCTTGCGGTGCAGATAGTGGTCCGCCAGGTACGTCACGGCGGCCGCTGCCGCGAAGGCGGGGACGCTCGGGACGAGCGCGGCCAGCATGAGAGCGGGGAAGCCCGCCACCATGAGGACCGCCGCGGCCAGCTCGGCCGCGCTGCCCACCCGGGCGACGCGAATAGCGGTGGATATCACGGAGAAACCTGCTCTTGGGAGGGGTGTGCCGGTCTTGTTCTGAAATGCGGCTGGTCTGTGAATATTCGCGAGACTGTATGGATTCAGGCCCCTGCGAACACTCCTGATGACGAACACCGTTAACAGGAGGGCGCAGAGGCCTGAATTACTGAAGTCTATTTGGCGCCAATTATTACACGCCGTCCTGCCGGTCCAGCACCGAGGCCAGCGCCTGCTCGAAGCCGGACGCCCGGGCCGCGCCGGCCGTCGGGTCCTGCTGGCGGACGTCGATGACGTGGCCGGTCAGCTCGGACAGCAGCACGTCGAGCGAGGTGCGGGCCACGGCCTCGGAGGACAGCAGGGAGCCCGCCGGCTCCTGGCCGAAGGCCTTGGTGCGCATCGGGGTGGCGGTGCGCTCGGGGTTGATGCAGTTGACGCGGACACCGTCGCCGGCCCACTCGTCGGACAGGGCCTGGGTGAGGTTCACCATCGCGGCCTTGGTCGAGGAGTACAGGCTGTACTCGGCGCGGCCGCGGGTGTAGCTGCTGGAGGTGTAGAGGAGCAGCTGGCCCTTGGTCTCGGACAGGTACTTGTACGACGAACGGGCGATCTGCACCGGGGCCAGGTAGTTGACCTTCAGCGCCTCCTCGATGGTGGCGTTGTCGGTCTCGGCGAGCTTGCCGATGCGCAGCACGCCCGCGGTGTTCACCACGTAGTCGATCCGGCCGGTCTCGGCGTACGCCTTGGACAGCGCGTCGTCGACCTCCTCCGGGTTCTCCACGTGGGTGCCGGTGGTGGAGCGGCCCAGCGCGTAGACCTTGGCGCCGTAGGACTCGGCGAGCTCGGCGATGTCCTTGCCGATGCCGTAGGAGCCGCCGAAGACGACGACCGTCTTGCCGGTCAGCAGCTCGCGGTAGGCCTCCTCGGAGACCTGCTCGGGCGCCGCGGTGGAGGCGAGCTGGAAGAGCTTGTCGGCGATGAAGACGTCGACGGGCTGGGTGACCTTCATGTTGTACTCGTCACCCGCGACGACGTGGATCGGCACGTCGGGCAGGTACTTGAGCACCACGGAGCAGTCGTCGGTCGCCTGGAAGTTCGGGTCGCCGGACGCGACCTCGTAGGCCCGCTTGATCGTGGACAGCTTGAACGCCTGCGGGGTCTGGCCGCGGCGCAGCCGGGAGCGGTCCGGGATCTCGGTGATGAACTCGCCGTCCCCGCCGTGCGTGCGCGTGACGATGATGGTGTCCGCGGACGGGATGGCGACGTCGACCGCCTGGTAGCGCTCCAGCGCCGCGACACAGTCGTCGATGACGCGCTGCGACAGCAGGGGGCGCACGGCGTCGTGGAAGAGGACGTTGACGTCCTCGCCCTCGGCCAGGCCCTCACCGAGGGCGGAGATGGCGCGCTCGGTGGTCTCGTTCCGCGTGGAGCCGCCCTCGATGACCTTCGAGACCTTCTTGAATCCGGCCTTCGCGACAATCTTCTCGACATCGGGCACATAGCCCGGCGCCATCAGCACGATGACGTCGTCGATCGAGTCGGCGTTCTCGAAGGTGGTCAGCGTGTGCTCGATGACTGCCTTGCCGGCGATCTTCAGCAGCTGCTTGGGGATCGACAGACCCACCCGCTGACCGGTGCCACCGGCCAGGATCACTGCGGTGGTACGGGGCTTGGCTATGTGCTGGGACACAGGTGACCTACCTTGGGGCGACAGGGAACTCGGAAATGGTCCCACTTGTGGTTACCGCAGTGCAAGGTGAGCGACCTCCGCCGCATATGTGCGCGCAACCTGCCATTCACCTCCCACTCCTGGTGATTGGTGAGACGGTTCCGAGGACGTGCGCGAAATGCGCTGTGAGTAACTCCACAGGAGCGCAGCGGCGTCGGAGCCGCTTGCGGCAGCGGTGACCCAGGACCTTCACGAGTTCCTTGGACGACGTCCGGTGCACGGTACGCGCTTTGACGGCGTCCCGCGCACCACGCCCGTCGCCGCAGGCGGCGCGGACCGGGCCCCGGTGTGCGGATCTTCACGCCCCGGGGCTGGGGGCTGCACGCGTTCTTCATGAACCCGGTCGCGAATTGGGCGCGCCCCGCCGCCCATTGCCGCGGAATTCCCGGTCAAGATTCCGCAGCAATTCGGTCTCGGCGAGAGCAATACGCCCGAGGCCCGGGTCGGACTTCTCACACGGCTCGCCCGTCGCGCACGGCGAGGAGCCCGGGACTCCTCGGAGTCCCGGGCTCACAGGGGGTCGTGGGCCGGGTCAGACGACCTCGACGCCCGGGCGGCCCGCCTCGACCCGCAGGCGGGCCAGCGTGCTGGGCGTCGCCGTCGGCTGCCGCACCGTGTCGACCACCCTGACCTGTGCGTCGATGCCGGCCCGGCGGATGTCGAAGAGGTGGTAGCCGCGGTGCGCGTCGAGCAGCTTCCAGTGCGGGTTGTCCGGCCGCCGCGGGTCCCACTCCCGGCGGAAGGCCGCCTGGTCCTGGTCGCCGTTGCTGGAGATGGAGGTGCCGACGAACTCGGCGCCGACGACCGCGGAGTCCGGGTCGGCGTAGTCCTCCTTGAGGTCGCTGATCATCGTCAGGTGCCGGTCGCCGGAGAGCACGACGGGGTTGCGGACCTGCTTGAACTCCTCCATGAACCGGTTGCGTTCCGCCTGGTAGCCGTCCCAGGCGTCGTAGAACCAGAGCTTGCCCTCGCCGACCTTGAGGTCCGTCTCGGCCATCATGATCTGGGAGGCGATGAGGTTCCAGCGGGCGGGCGAGTCCTGGAGGCCGTTCAGCAGCCACTGCTTCTGCCGGGCCCCGAGCATGGTCAGCGACGGGTCCTGGGCGCCTTCCTGGCTGGTGGCCTGGTCGCTGCGGTACTGGCGGGTGTCCAGGACGTTGAGGCGGGCCAGGCGGCCGAACTCCAGGCGGCGGTACATCCGGATGTGCGGGCCGTTCGGGACGGCGGTGGCGCGCACCGGCATGTGCTCGTAGAACGCCTGGTAGGCCGCGGTCAGGCGGGCCACGAACGCGTCGTGCGGCTGCTTGTCCGGGTCCTGCGGGATCTCGCCTGCGAAGTCGTTGTCCACCTCGTGGTCGTCGAAGCTCACCACGAACGGCGCGTTCGCGTGCATCGCCGCGAGGTCCGGGTCGGTGCGGTACTGGGCGTACCGGTTGCGGTACTGGACGAGGCTGAACGGCTCACCGGTGCCCTCGTGCCGCCGCAGGGCCGTCACCGAGGGCGTGGACTCGTAGATGTAGTCGCCGACGAACACCACGACGTCCGGGTCCTGGTCCAGCATGTCGGCGTACGGCGTGAAATAGCCGTGCTGCCAGTTCTGGCAGGAGGCCAGCGCCACGCGCAGGGAGCCGCCGGCGCTGTAGGGGTGGGGGGCGGTGCGGGTGCGGCCGACGGGCGAGAGCTGTCCGCTGGTGCGGAAGCGGTACCAGTAGCCGCGGTCCGCGCGGAGCCCGCGTACGTCCACGTGAACGCTGTGCCCGTACTCGGGCCTGGCCTGGGCGGTGCCCCGGCGGACGAGCTTTCTGAACCGGGAGTCCTCCGCGACCTGCCACTCCACCGGCACCACGCGGTCGGGCATCCCGCCGCCGTTCAGCGGGTCCGGGGCGAGCCGGGTCCACAGCACGACGCCGTCCGGCAGCGGGTCCCCGGAGGCGACGCCGAGGCTGAACACGCCGTCGGGCAGCGGCGTCTCGGCCGCGTGGGCGGCGGCCGGAAGCCACAGCTGGGCGGAGGCCGCGGCGCCGAGCACCGCGGCACCGGCGGTCAGAAAGCGGCGTCGGTCGGGGGATACTGCTCCGGTCATCGGCTGACTCCCTTACCTCGCTGGCCACTTGGACACTGGGAAGCTTCACGCTCGCGGGCGGTCCGCCCGCTGAACGCCGGGGTTCACGTACATGACAACTAAGCAGACAAAAGAAGACCCGCCGCCAGCGCTGGAACAAGCCTTTACCGGGACGGGTCTGACGGGTGATCAGTAAGCGAAGCCGGTGCCGAGCCGGGCACCTGAGGCGGTCGTCCCGAGGAGCGTGTTACCGAAGGTCGTGGTGCCGTTGGGGCTGACGACGGTCGTGGGGCCGGACTTGAAGTACCACACGGACCCGGCGTTGCCGTTCTCCCCCGGCGCGCCGGCGGCCAGGTCGGCCAGACCGTCGCCGTTCGCGTCCGCGAGGTGCACGGCCTTGCCGAACGCGTCGGCCGCCTCGGCGGCGCCCGGCACGTTGGGCGTGTCCTGCGTGACCACCTGCGCCCCGCTGCCGGTGAGCCCGTCCGCCGTGCCGCGCAGTACGACGACCGCGCCCGCGCCGGAGACCGTGCCCAGGTCCTCGCCGGGCAGGCCGGTCACCACGTCCGGGTGGCCGTCGCCGGTGACGTCGGCGATCTGCACGTCCGTGCCGAAGCCGTCGCCGCGCTCGGCGGAGCCGGGCACGCCGGGGCTGTCCTGGTTGAGGTACCTGGCCCTGGTGCCGTCGGCCCCCTGCGCGCCGCCCGGTATCCAGGTGACCCGGCCGCCCTTGGCCGCGGGGGTGTCGAGGTCGCTGTCGTACCCGTCGACGGCCCGGCCGACCACGATGTCGTCGTAGCCGTCCCGGTCGATGTCCCCGATGTCGAGGTTCTCGCCGCCCTGGAGCCGGTAGCCGTCGGCGCCCTGCACGGTGGTGTACGGGGAGAGTCCCTGCCTGCCGCCCGGCCAGTACACGACCCGGCGGGCGTCGTACTCGTCGCCGTCGTTCTCGGTGGCGGCGACGTCGGTGATCCCGTCGCCGTTGATGTCACCGGTGGCCAGGTCGAGGACGCGGCTGTCGAACTCGTCCCGCACGAGCTGCTCACCGGCGTCCGAGGAACCGTCGCGGGAGAACGGGCCGTTGAGCACGCGCAGGTTGAACTGGTTCTCCACGGTCACCAGGTCCTCGGCGCCGTCGCCGTTCACATCGCCGACGGTCAGCCGCCCCTGGGCGCCGAGCCCGTCGTACGCCTTCCCGGTGGCCAGGACGGCACTGCCGGACAGGCCCTTCGGGCCGCCCCACAGGACCTCGACGAGCCCGGACTCGGCGCCGCCGTCGGCGGTGTCCTCGCGGCCCACGCCGACGACCAGGTCCGCGTATCCGTCGCGGTCGAGATCGGCGGTGGTGAGGGCGCTGCCGAAGGCGTCGTCCGTCTCGGGACTGCCGGGGACACCGGCCGTGCTCTGGCTGACGACCTGCCGCGTCGTGACGTTCAGCCCGTTCGCGGAGCCGTAGACGACGGCGACGTAACCGGCTCCCGCCTTGCCGCCGACGGTCGCGCTCGGGGCGGCCACCGCGAGGTCGGGGTAGCCGTCGCCGTTGAAGTCGTCGTGGAGCTTCGCCGCGGTGGACGCGGCGACGGGCTCGGCGTGCGCGGCCATCGGGGTGGTGACGGCCGCGACGACGGCGACGGCCGCCGCGACCGTTCGGCCGAGCCTGCGCTTGCTCATGGACTGGGGCACGTGAACTCCGGAGATCCGCTGGCAGTTGCCACGCGGAACGGAACAAGATCCGCTCCGCGCCGCCCAGTACGACTCACCACACGGCGACTTGGTTGCCCCGGAGTCCGTTGCGCATTTGCTTTCCGTTAACCCAGGAGGCTCAGAACGGCTCGAAGTCGTCGAACTCCCGCTGCGCCTCGTCCCGCTCGGCCTGCCGGTCCTTGCGGCGCTGCGCGGCCGGCCGCGCCCCTTCGAACCGGTGGTCCTCGCCGCGCCGGCCGAGCATCTCCGCCCCGGCCGTCAGCGACGGCTCCCAGTCGAAGACGACCGCGTTCTCCTCGGGGCCGATGGCGACGCCGTCGCCGCCCCGGGCGCCCGCCTTCACGAGCTCTTCCTCGACCCCGAGGCGGTTGAGCCGGTCCGCCAGGTAGCCGACCGCCTCGTCGTTGTTGAAGTCGGTCTGCCGCACCCAGCGCTCGGGCTTCTCGCCGCGCACCCGGAACAGGCCGTCGGCCTCGCGCGTCACGGTGAAGCCGGTGTCGTCCACGGCCTTGGGCCGGATGACGATCCGCGTGGCCTCTTCCTTCGGCTTCGCGGCCCGCGCCTGCGCCACGAGCTCCGCGAGCGCGTACGACAGCTCCTTCAGCCCCATGTGTGCCACGGCCGACACCTCGAACACGCGGTACCCGCGGGCCTCCAGGTCGGGTCGCACCATGTCGGCCAGGTCCTTGCCGTCCGGTACGTCGATCTTGTTCAGGACGACGATCCGCGGACGGTTGTCCAGCCCGCCGTACTGCCGCAGCTCCTCCTCGATGACGTCGAGGTCGGAGACGGGGTCGCGGTCCGACTCCAGCGTGGCGGTGTCCAGGACGTGCACCAGCACACTGCACCGCTCCACGTGCCGCAGGAACTCGAGCCCCAGGCCCTTGCCCTGGCTGGCTCCCGGGATGAGCCCGGGCACGTCGGCGATGGTGTAGACCGTCGAACCGGCCGTGACGACACCGAGGTTCGGCACGAGCGTGGTGAAGGGGTAGTCGGCGATCTTCGGCTTGGCGGCGCTCAGCACCGAGATCAGGGACGACTTGCCGGCGCTCGGATACCCGACGAGCGCGACATCGGCGACCGTCTTCAGCTCCAGGACGACGTCCCGCAGGTCCCCGGGCTCGCCGAGCAGCGCGAAACCGGGCGCCTTGCGCCGGGCGGAGGCCAGCGCCGCGTTGCCGAGGCCGCCCCGGCCGCCCTGCGCGGCCACGAAGGACGTGCCGTGCCCGACCAGGTCCGCGAGGACGTTGCCCGCCTTGTCCAGCACGACCGTGCCGTCCGGCACCGGCAGGACCAGGTCCTGCCCGTCCTTGCCGAAGCGGTTGCCGCCCTCGCCGGGCTTGCCGTTGGTGGCCTTGCGGTGCGGGGAGTGGTGGTAGTCGAGCAGCGTGGTGACGGACTGGTCGACGGTGAGGATCACGTCCCCGCCGCGACCGCCGTTGCCGCCGTCCGGGCCGCCCAGCGGCTTGAACTTCTCGCGGTGGACGGAGGCACAGCCGTGGCCTCCGTTACCCGCGGCGACGTGCAGCTCGACGCGGTCCACGAAGGTGGTCATGGTGGGTGCCTCCAGAAGTACGTACGAGATTTACTTGTTCAACGAGATGTACTTGTTCAACAAGCGAAAGGCGGACCCGCCTTCCCGCAACGGGAAGTGAGGTCCGCCTCGCGAGAGTGTCCGATCAGGCGACCGGAACGATGTTCACGACCTTGCGGCCACGGTGGGTGCCGAACTGCACCGAACCGGCCTGCAGCGCGAACAGCGTGTCGTCGCCGCCACGGCCGACGCCCGCACCCGGGTGGAAGTGGGTGCCGCGCTGACGGACCAGGATCTCACCAGCGTTGACGACCTGACCGCCGAAGCGCTTCACGCCGAGCCGCTGGGCATTGGAGTCGCGACCGTTCCGAGTGGACGATGCGCCCTTCTTGTGTGCCATTTCTCCTCAGTCCCTTACTTCGCAGCCGTGGGGATCTCGGTGACCTTGATCGCCGTGTACTGCTGGCGGTGGCCCTGGCGACGGCGGTAACCGGTCTTGTTCTTGTAGCGCAGAATGTCGATCTTCTGCCCCTTGTGGTGGTCCACGACCTCGGCCTGGACCTTGATGCCGGCCAGCACCCACGGGTCGCTGGTCACGGCGTCGCCGTCGACAACGAGCAGGGTCGAGAGCTCGACCGTGTCGCCAACCTTGGCAGTGGAAATCTTGTCAACCTCAACGATGTCGCCGACAGCAACCTTGTGCTGGCGACCACCGCTGCGCACGATGGCGTACACGCGGAACTCACTCTCTCGCTCGGGAAACGGCACCCCCGCAGGCCAGCCGCCCGACACAGCGGGCGGCCTCTCCTGGGCGCCCGGCGCCCGGAGGATGAGGTTTACGGGGATGTGACGCGTCAGTCGACACGCCGACGGTCAAGGTTACGGGGCCGCGGCCGAGGGGGTCAAACCGAGCCGGGCCCCCCGCCTGTGCGTCCGGTCACTCCGGACGCACAGGCGGCATACGGGTCAGTCCTCGTCGGTGGAGGCCGAGACGGAGGAGAGCGTCTGCTCGGCCGCCGCGGTCTTCTTCGACGTGGTCTTCTTGGCGGCCGTCTTGGTGGTCTTCGCCGCCTTCTTGGCCGTCGTCTTCTTGGCCGCGGTGGTCTTCTTCGCCGCGGTCTTCTTGGTGGCGGCCTTCTTCGCCGTGGCCTTCTTGGCCGTCTTGCGGGCCGTCTTCTTGGCCGGGGCCGCCTCCTCGGCGGGCTCGCCCGCCTCGGCGGCCGGAGTGCCGTCCTGCGACGGCTCCTCCGCGGCGGCCGACGGGACGACCACGACGGCCGCCTCGTCCGACGCGGTGGGCGCCGTGGACTTGCGCACGGCCCGGCGCCGCGGACGGGCCGGGGCGGCGCTCTCGGCGGTCGCCTCGGCGGGCTGCCCGGCCTGCTCAGGCTGCTCGGCCTGCTCGGTCGCCTGCGGGGCCTCGGACACCGCTGGCGCGGTCTCGGCGACCGTCACCACGGCCGCCTCGGCACCCGCCGGCGAGCCGGCCGGAGCGGACACCTTGCGGGTGGCCCGCCGCCGGGTGCGGCCCTTCGGCGCGGCCTCCTCGGCCACGGCGGCCTGCTCGGGCTGCGCGGGCTGTTCGGCCTGCGCCGCCTCGACCACCGGGTCCTCCACGGCCACCGGCTCGGCCTGCGCCTCGGCGGCCGGCTCCGGCTGCACCGGGCGAGCGGCCTCCTGCGCGGCCGTGACGTCCTGAGCCGTGGGAACCCCGGCCTCGGCCTGCTCGGCCCCGCGCTCGTCCTGCCCGGCCCTGTCCTTGGCCCGCTCGGCCTTGTCCCTGCGCGGCTCGGCCGCCTCACCGCGCGGCGAACCCGCCGGGGCCGACGCCCGCCGGCTCGCCCGGCGCCGCGACCGACCGCGGGTGGCCGCGGCCTCCGCCTCGGCGGCGCTGCTGTACAGCTCCTCGTCCGGCTCGAAGGACGGCTCGGGCAGCGCGATCGGCTCGGCGACCTCGGCCACGACCTCGGCCTCGGTCTCGGCCTCCTGCTCGGCGGTCTCGACGGCGGCCTCGTGCACGTGCGGCTGCTCGGCGGCACCGGCACGGGCACGCTTCTTGCGCTTGCCGCCGCCTCCGGGGGCCGTCGGCTGCTCCATGTGCACGATGACACCGCGGCCGTTGCAGTGGACGCAGGTCTCGGAGAAGGACTCCAGCAGACCCTGGCCCACCCGCTTGCGGGTCATCTGCACGAGGCCCAGCGACGTCACCTCGGCGACCTGGTGCTTCGTGCGGTCCCGGCCCAGGCACTCCAGCAGGCGCCGCAGCACCAGGTCCCGGTTGGACTCCAGCACCATGTCGATGAAGTCGATGACGATGATGCCGCCGAGGTCGCGCAGTCGCAGCTGGCGCACGATCTCCTCGGCCGCCTCCAGGTTGTTCCTGGTGACGGTCTCTTCGAGGTTGCCGCCCTGGCCGGTGAACTTGCCGGTGTTGACGTCGACGACGACCATCGCCTCGGTCCGGTCGATCACCAGCGAGCCGCCGCTGGGCAGCCAGACCTTGCGGTCCAGGGCCTTGGCGAGCTGCTCGTCGATCCGGTAGGTGGCGAAGACGTCGACCTCGCTGGTCCACTTCTGCAGCCGCTCGGCGAGGTCCGGCGCGACGTGCGAGACGTACCCGTGGATGGTCGACCAGGCCTCGTCGCCGCTGACGACGACCTTGGAGAAGTCCTCGTTGAAGATGTCGCGCACGACCCGGACGGTCATGTCCGGCTCGCCGTACAGCAGCGTCGGCGCGTTGCCGTTCTTGGCCTTCTTCTGGATGTCCTCCCACTGCTGCTGCAGCCGCTCGACGTCCCGGCGCAGCTCTTCCTCGCTCGCTCCCTCGGCGGCGGTGCGCACGATGACGCCCGCGTCCTCGGGGACGATCTTCTTGAGGATGGTCTTCAGCCGGGCCCGCTCGGTGTCGGGCAGCTTGCGGCTGATGCCGGTCATCGACCCCTCGGGGACGTAGACCAGGTAGCGGCCGGGCAGGGAGACCTGGCTGGTCAGGCGGGCGCCCTTGTGCCCGATGGGGTCCTTCGTCACCTGGACGAGCACGGACTGCCCGGACTTCAGGGCGGACTCGATGCGGCGCGGCCCGTTGGCCATGCCGAGCGCCTCGAAGTTGACCTCACCGGCGTACAGCACGGCGTTGCGGCCCTTGCCGATGTCGATGAAGGCGGCCTCCATCGACGGCAGCACGTTCTGCACCTTGCCGAGGTAGACGTTGCCGACGTACGAGGTCGACTGCTCCTTGTTGACGTAGTGCTCGACGAGCACGTTGTCCTCGAGGACGCCGATCTGCGTACGGTCGCCGTTCTGCCGGACGACCATCACGCGCTCGACGGCCTCGCGCCGGGCCAGGAACTCGGCCTCGGTGATGATCGGGACGCGGCGGCGGCCCTGCTCGCGGCCCTCGCGGCGGCGCTGCTTCTTGGCCTCCAGACGGGTCGAGCCCTTGATGGACTGCACCTCGTCGGACGGTTCGGCCTTCGGGCGGGGCTCGCGGACCTTGACGACCGTGCGCTCCGGGTCGTCGTCGGAGGGCTCGGCGTCGGTGGCGGTGTCGCCGGCGCGGCGACGGCGGCGACGGCGCCTGCGGCTGCTGCTGGAGCCGCCCCCGGCCGACTCGTCACGGTCGTCGGCCTCGTCGGCCTCCTCCCGGTCCTCCTCGGTCTGCTCGGCGGTGTCCTCGGCGTCCTGCGCGGCCTGGGCGGTGGCGACCTGCTCGGACTCGGCGTCCGTGGCTTCGCCGGCCTCGGTGTCGGACTCGGCGGACTCGCCACGCCGACGGCGGCGGCCGCCCCGGCGACGGCGGCGGCGCGAGCCGGCCCCCTCGGCTTCCTCCTGGTCGTCGCCGTCGGCCTGGTCCTCGGCGGAGTCCTCGGCCTCGTCATCCGTCTCGTCGACGGCGGTCGCGGCGGCGGGGGCCTCGGCGGCCTGGGCCTCGGCCTCCTCGCCGGCGCCCCGGCGCCGACGGCGGCGGCGCGCCCCGGACGGCTGCTCCTCGCGGACGTCCTCCGCCTGGGCGAGTTCCTCGGGCTCCTCGGTCTCGGCCGCCTCGGCGGCGGCAGCGGCGGCGGCCCGCTCCGGCGTCTGGAACTGGGGCTCGGTGAACACGGGCGCCTGGAACAGCGCGACGGCGGGCCGCGCCGGACGCGCCGACGACTCACTCTCTCCGGCCGCCGCACCGGCGCCGCGCGAGGAGCGCTGCGCGGGCTGAGCGGGCTGAGCGGGCTCGGCGAAACCGGCGGCGGCCCTGCGGACGACCCGCCGGCGCCGACGCGGTGCGGCTTCCTCGCCAGGCTCGGCAGTCTCGGCGGCACCGGCCGTCTCGGCGGCCTGAGCGGCGGGGGCGGCTTCTGCAGGGGTCTCGGTGGCGGCCTCGGCAGGGGCTGCGGCGGGGGTCTCGGTCACCGGGCTCTTCGCCTCCTCGGCGCTCCCTTCGGGCGCGTCCACGGGCGTCCCGGCGGGCGCGGACACCTTGCGCGAGGCACGCCGGCGGGTCCGGCGCGGAGCCGCGTCCTCGGAGGCGGCGGCTTCGGCGGCGGCTGCGGTGCCTTCGTCGGCGGCAGCGGGCTCGGTGCCGCTCGGCGCGGCCTGTCCCGTCTCCGCCTCGGCCGGAGCCGCGGCGGGCGAGGTCACGGTGCGTGTCGCACGGCGTCGGGTACGCCGGGGAGCGGCGTCCTCGGTCACCTCGGCGGTGGCCTCCGCGGGGGCCTCGGCCTGCTCCGACGCCTCGGGGGCGGCCGGAGCGGCGGTGGGCACCACGGTCTCGGCGGCTTCCGCGGCGGCCGGGGCACCGGCGGGCGCGGAGGCGCGGCGCACCACACGGCGCCGCTTGCGGCCGGCGGGCTCGGCCTGCTCGGCCACGGCCTCGGCAGGCTCCTCGGCGCTCACCGCGGCCTCGGGGGTCACCGCCGCCTCCGCGGCGGTCTCCTCCGCGGCGGCGTCCTCGGCCTCGTCGCTCTCGGCGAGGCCGGCCGCGAGTTCATCGGGCTCGGCGGCCGGTATGGCCGGCGCGACGGTCTCCACGGGCGCGTCGGAGGAGGCACCGGCGGGCGGACCGGCCGGGCGGGACGCGGCACGGCGCCGCCGGCGAGGCGGCAGGGTGTCGCTGGGAGTGTTCTGTTCGGAACCCTCTGTGGGTTCGGTCGGTTCGAGCATGCGGGCTTTTCTCCCGTCAGGCTCCCGGGCGCCGCGCCTGGTCCGGCGATGCCGGTGACGTCCGCGGCTCGCGCTGTGCGCGTCGCCGCCGTCCGGGGCGCGGGCGCCGCACGGGAGCTCTCTGTGTCCTGTCTCGCCGGTTCCGTACGCCGAATGCGTACGGCCTGGCGAAAGTCTTCTGGTCGGTGCGCTGCCCGACCCAGGTGGCTCCCGAGTCCGAGGGCGGCGCTACGACGTCCGTCCCTACGCGGGACCTTCCTTACGCCGGCGCCGTCGCGGCGGCAGTCGATTCGGCCGTTGAGTGGGCCGGAGCTGCCTCGCGGTCGGGCGCGAGCGGGTCGGTCACCGTGCCGGTCTCTTCATCGAACAGCCCCTGCGCCAGCCTGGTCACCGCTGCGGGGACCGGCGGCGCCAGGTCGGCCACGGCGCGGAGACCGGACAGGACGTCGTCGGGTCGTACGGCAGGCGTCACGTGCCGAACAACCAGCCGCAGTATCGCACAGGGCTGGTCGGTCGGCCTATCAGCCTGCGAACTGTGCGTTTCCGAGAGGTCGCGGCACTCCAGGCTCACGACGGCGGAGCGGGCGTCGAAAGTGCGGACGCCGTTCTTGGCGAGGCGCTGGACCTCGACCGACTCGGCCGCGTTGAAGGCGTCCACCGCTCGGCGGGCCTCCTCCTGCGACACGCCGTCCAGCCGCAGCTCCCAGACGGAAGCGGTCAGCCGGTCGGCGAGGCCCGAGGTGCGGGCCTCGACCGCCTCGACGATGTCCAGCCCGGTGGGCAGCGACTCGTCGAGGAGGTTCCTGAGCTGCTCCGGGTCGCGCGGCGCGGTGAGCGCGATCTCCAGGTACTCCGCCTCACTGCCCGTGCCGGTGGGTGCGGCATTGGCGTACGACACCTTCGGGTGCGGTGTGAAGCCCGCCGAGTAGGCCATCGGCACCTCGGCACGGCGCAACGCACGCTCGAAGGCGCGCTGGAAGTCACGGTGGCTGGTGAACCGGAGGCGGCCGCGCTTGGTGTAGCGCAGTCGGATGCGCTGCACCGCGGGTGCGGGCGGCGGGCCTTCGGGCTGTCGCTTGCCCAGTGTCGTTCAGTCCTTCGTGAGAGCGGTCGTACTGCTACCAAGAGTACGTGCCTCGCGGCCGGAAGGTTCCCTCCGGTCGAGCGGCCGCGGCTGCCCGGGCCCTCCGAAGAGCATCCGCCGGAAGTCGGCACGCGCCTGCCGTACGGTCTCCCGGGCGGTGGCCAGGGCCTGCCGGGTGGCCCGTCCCACGCTGCGGGCGGCCTCGGCGGCGGGCCGCAGGACGGTGTCCCGGACGACGTGTCCGACGGGCGTGAGCACGCTGCGGTACACCCACCGCACCGGCTCGACGAAGATCCACCGGAAGAGGGTGCCGAGGAACCGCCCGACGGCGAGCGAGATGTGCCCGGCGATCCGCCAGGCGTGCCCGAGGGCGTCCAGGACCTCCCGTCCGACGACGGCCAGGACGCGCCCGACCGGCGTCAGGACCCAGCGCCAGAGGGCGAGGGCGGGCAGGACGAGCAGGATCCTGGCGATCCAGTACAGAGCCGTGCCGATGCCGGTGACGACCGTGCTCACCAGCCACATGAGCCCCTCACCGCACCAGACGAGAGCCCGGCCGACGGGCGCGAGCACCCACGTGTACAGCCACACGGCGGGCACCACGACGAGGTACCTCGCGAGCCACGCCACGGCCGTGTACACGCCGGTCCCGAGCGCGGCGAGCACGGCGCCGAGCCCCCTCAGCACCCACATCACGGCGTGCCCGACGGGCGTAAGCGCGTACGAGTACACCCAGCCGAGGGCGGCACCGGTCCCCCGCCCCACCCAGGCGATCGCGTGCCCCACCGGCGTGAGCACGTACCGGTACAGCCACACCGCGGGCACCACGACGAGGACGTACCCCAGCCACCCGAGGGCCTTGCCCACCGGAACGACCACGTACCGCCACAGCCCCACGAACGGCCAGACGAACACCGCCCGCCCGAGCCACAGCAGCGCCCGCCCGAGCGGCCGGAACAGCGCGTCGTTCAGGAACCGCCCGGCCACGACCAGCGCGTCCCACACCATCCGCACCGGGACGACCAGCACGAGCACCACGATCCGCACCGGGACCCGGATCGCGACGGCGAGACACCCCTCGGGCACCTCCGGCTCCCGCAGGACGGGCGCTCCGGCCGGCGGCTTGCGCAGATCGACCCGCGGCTCGGCACCCTCGCGGGACGGTTTCTCCAGATCCATACCGACGTAGACGCCTCAGCGCCCCGTCCGGATCCAGTCCCGCCCGTGACATCGGCAGGTCCCCTTGCACTCCGAGCGCGGGCGTCCCCGGGCCCCGATGTGCACACCATGGCACCGTGGGCAGAAGACACGCCAAGAGCGGCACCAGGGAGGACGACAGTGGACTGGCGCGTGTTCGCGCGGAAGATGGCTTCCTTGGCCCGTGACCTGCTCGCACAGGACACGGTCGACGCCACCCTCGCCCGCATCACCGCCTCGGCCGTCGAACTCGTACCGGGATGCGACGCGTCCGGCATCCTCCTGCTGCACGGCAAACGGGTGGAGACCGTCGCCCCGACCCACGACCTGGTCATCGAGAGCGACCGGCTCCAGGAACGCCTCGGACAGGGCCCCTGCTTCGACGCGGCACGCGGCGACACCGGGGAGCGCGTCTTCCGCATCGCCGACTTCACCCGGGAACAACCGCGCTGGCCCGCCTACGCCTCCCGGGCCCGCGACCTCGGGGTGGGCAGCATGATGGGCTTCCTGCTGTTCACCGAGGACGAGGACCTCGGCGCGCTCGACCTCTACTCCCGCCACCCCGGCTCCTTCACCGAGGACAGCGAGACCGCCGGCTGGCTGCTGGCCTCGCACGCGGCCGTCGCCTTCTCCAGCGCCCGCAGCCAGGCCCAGATGGAGCAGGCCGTCGCCACCCGGCACGTCATCGGAGAGGCCATGGGCATCCTCATGGGCAGCCACCGCCTCACCGAGGACCAGGCCTTCGACGTGCTGCGCCGCTTCTCCCAGGAGCACAACGTCAAGCTCCGCGAGGTCGCCCGGCGGGTCTGCGAACACGGACGCCTCGGCTGACCACGCCCCCACAGCGGCTCCCCCAGCACACATTCCGAACTGGGGGAACCTGGCCGGGCCGGCCCCCCGGGGGGAGCGCAACCGAACCGGCCTCTTCAGCGGGTCCCCCCGGGGACCCGCCTCTCACCTCTCGGTCCGCCGCACATTCGGCACGCCGCTATCGGGCGACCACCGAGCCGTCGTAGACGTTCTCCGGAGTGGCGACCGCCGTGACCGCCCGGGCGAGGAGCGTGGACGGCTCCTGCCCCTGGACCACGGCATCCGTGTTGATCATGATCACCAGCGTGGCCTTCCGCTCGGGCAGCTGGACGGTCACCGTCTCGTAGCCCGGGATCGAGCCGTTGTGCCCGATCCATCCGTTGGTCTCGAAGATGCCCAGGCCGTAGCTCGTGCCGGGGTGTCCGGTCGGCAGTGTCCGGAGCCGCTGCGCCTGGGTCTCGGGGCTGAGCAGCCTCCCGGTGGCGAGGATCCCGGCCCAGCGACGCAGGTCGTGCAGGTTCGAGATCATCGCACCGGCGGCCCAGGCCCAGCTGGGGTTCCAGTCGGTGGCGTCCACGATCTCGCCGCTCGGACTCTGGTCGGTGTAGCCGCGCGGGTGCGGTTCGGGGAACTCGTCGCCCCGCGGGAACAGGGTGTGGTGCAGGCCGGCCGGGTGGAGCACCCGCTCGTGGATGAAGTCGGCGAGCCGCTGACCGCTGACCTTCTCGATCACCAGGCCGAGCAGGACGAGGTTGCTGTTCGAGTACTGGAACTCCTCGCCGGGCGCGAAGGTGTTCGGATGCCGGAAGCCGTAGGCGAGCACCTCGCGCGGGGAGAAGTGACGCCACGGCTCACTCAGCAGCGTGTGGTCGAACTCGGGGTCGGAGGTGTACGGGAACAGGCCGCTGCGCATCTCGGCGAGGTGACGCAGGGTGATCCGGTGGCCGTCGGGCACGCCCTTGACGTACCGGGAGATCGGGTCGTCGAGCCCGATCAGACCGTCGTCCACGAGTTCGAGCAGGGCGGTGACGGTGAAGGTCTTGGTCTCGCTGCCGATCCGGACGGAGGAGTCGACGGACATCGGCTCGCGGGTGACGGTGTCGGCCACACCGGTCGCGCGGACGTAGCAGCCCTTGCCGTGCATCCACAGCCCGACGACGGCGCCGGGGATGCCGGCCTGCTCGCGGACGTCCTCGACGGTCCTGTCCAGCCGGGCGGTGAGCGCGGCGTCGAGCCCGCCGTGCGGGCAGTGGTCCCGGTCGTGCCGGGCGACGCCGGCGGTGGCGGAGGCGGCGGGGGCGGCCGTGGCGGGCATCGCCGCCATCGGGGCCGGCACGGACGCCACGAGCAGCGCTGCGGCGAGCACACGGCGGGAGGGAGTACGGCGCATGGGAGGCCTCTTCCGGAGGGTGAGCTGATGGTAGGAAGATCACCACCCGGCCCCGGGGCGGAGCCCCCTTCCGGACCCGCCCGCCGAGGAGTCCACTCGTTCGGAGGCAGCACCGAGCCCCCCTCCGCGGCGGAGGGGGGCTCGGATGAAGGTCACCTCAGTGGGCGTGCCCGCTCGGCGCCGGCGCCGCGTTCTTGACCGTCAGGGGCAGGAGCTTCTTGCCCGTCGGGCCGATCTGGATGTGGGTGTCCATCTGCGGGCACACCCCGCAGTCGAAGCACGGCGTCCAGCGGCAGTCCTCGACCTCCGTCTCGTCGAGGGCGTCCTGCCAGTCCTCCCAGAGCCAGTCCTTGTCGAGGCCCGAGTCGAGGTGGTCCCAGGGGAGGACCTCCTCGTAGGTGCGCTCGCGGGTGGTGTACCAGTCGACGTCCACGCCGAACGGCTCCAGGGCCTTGTCCGCGCAGGCCATCCAGCGGTCGTACGAGAAGTGCTCACGCCAGCCGTCGAAACGGCCACCGTCGTCGTAGACCGCGCGGATGACCGCGCCGATGCGGCGGTCGCCACGGGAGAGCAGGCCCTCGACGATGCCGGGCTTGCCGTCGTGGTAGCGGAAGCCGATCGAGCGGCCGTACTTCTTGTCGCCGCGGATCTTGTCCCGCAGCTTCTGCAGCCGGGCGTCCGTCTCCTCGGCGGAGAGCTGCGGGGCCCACTGGAAGGGCGTGTGCGGCTTGGGGACGAAGCCGCCGATCGAGACCGTGCAGCGGATGTCGTTGGACTTCGACACCTCGCGGCCCTTGGCGATGACCTTCGTCGCCATGTCGGCGATCTGGAGGACGTCGTCGTCGGTCTCCGTCGGCAGGCCGCACATGAAGTACAGCTTCACCTGGCGCCAGCCGTTGCCGTACGCCGTCGCGACCGTGCGGATCAGGTCCTCTTCCGAGACCATCTTGTTGATGACCTTGCGGATGCGCTCCGAGCCGCCCTCGGGGGCGAAGGTGAGGCCCGAGCGGCGGCCGTTGCGGGTCAGCTCGTTGGCCAGGTCGATGTTGAAGGCGTCCACGCGGGTCGACGGCAGCGACAGGCCGATCTTGTCGTCCTCGTAGCGGTCCGCGAGGCCCTTGGCGATGTCGCCGATCTCGCTGTGGTCCGCGGACGACAGCGACAGCAGGCCGACCTCCTCGAAGCCGGTCGCCTTCAGGCCCTGCTCGACCATGTCGCCGATGCCCGTGATGGAGCGCTCGCGGACCGGGCGGGTGATCATGCCGGCCTGGCAGAAGCGGCAGCCGCGCGTGCAGCCGCGGAAGATCTCCACCGACATGCGCTCGTGGACCGTCTCGGCGAGCGGGACGAGGGGCTGCTTGGGGTAGGGCCACTCGTCCAGATCCATGACCGTGTGCTTGGACACGCGCCACGGCACGCCGCTGCGCTTGGGCACGACACGGGCGATCCGGCCGTCCGGCAGGTACTCGACGTCGTAGAAGCCGGGCACGTACACGCCGCCCGTCTTCGCCAGGCGGAACAGCAGCTCCTCGCGGCCGCCGGGGCGGCCCTCCGCCTTCCAGGCGCGGATGATCGCGGTGATCTCCAGGACGGCCTGCTCGCCGTCGCCGATCACGGCGCAGTCGATGAAGTCCGCGATCGGTTCGGGGTTGAACGCGGCGTGGCCGCCGGCCAGGACGATCGGGTCGTCCAGGCCGCGGTCCTTGGACTCCAGCGGGATGCCGGACAGGTCCAGGGCGGCGAGCATGTTCGTGTAGCCGAGCTCCGTGGAGAAGGAGAGTCCGAGCACGTCGAACGCCTTCACCGGCCGGTGGCTGTCGACCGTGAACTGCGGGACGCCGTGCTCCCGCATCAGCTCCTCCAGGTCCGGCCACACGCTGTAGGTGCGCTCGGCGAGGACGCCCTGCTGTTCGTTCAGTACCTCGTAGAGGATCATGACGCCCTGGTTGGGCAGACCGACCTCGTACGCGTCCGGGTACATGAGGGCCCAGCGGACATCGCAGGAATCCCAGTCCTTGACCGTGGAGTTGAGCTCTCCGCCGACGTACTGGATCGGCTTCTGCACATGCGGGAGCAGAGCTTCGAGCTGCGGGAACACAGACTCGGCGGCTTCGGCAGGCATCTCACGGAACCTTCGTGTGCTGGCAGGGGTGACCATCCAGACTAACGCGCCCGCGGCACCCCTCCGTACGCCCCGGGGATCACAGGGCCTTCGCCCTGCTCCTGATCCCGTCCCAGAACCCGGGCAGCTCGGCCTCCACGCGCACGGCCCGCTGCTCCTCGCGCTCGTGGAGCAGGCCGTAGGTGAAGGCGCTCTCCCCCGCCGCGTGGGCGACGGCGGACAGCTCGCGCAGGGCCTGGCGGGCCATGACGCTGTCCTGGTGCTCGCCCAGCAGGTTCTGCAGCGCCTTCATGGACTTGACCATGGTCTTGGCCGGCTTGCCGAGGGCGGGGGCGGCGGCCTCGGCGGCGTAGCGGGTGCGCTTGGCCTTCTTGCGGGCCTCGTGCAGGGCGACGTCCCGGTCGGTGCCGGGTTCGAGTTCCAGGGCCCGCTCGACGAGCCCGGAGACCTTGCGGAAGTCCTTCCGCACGGCCTTGGTGATCGTCTTGCCGGGTTTCCTGCCGGCCGCCTTCCGCAGCGGCGGGTGGGCGATCAGCGCGTCCAGGGTGTCGAGCAGGGCGAGGTGGCGGCGGGAGTCGAGGACGCCGACGAGCCGGCCGCTTGCCCCGCCGTGCTCGGCGCCGGCCCAGGTGCGCAGCCGCTCTTCGACCGGGCCGCGGACCAGGGGGGCGGGCACCTCGCCGAGGGCCGACGTCAGCCGCTCGGTCAGCACCTCGCGGTCGCGGTCCAGGCCCAGCTCGCCGGCCAGCCACTTCAGCTCGTCGGCGACCGGGTCGGTGACGGTCCGGTCGAGGACCTCGCCGAACGACTTGAGGGTGCTGCGCAGCCGGCGGGTGGCCACCCGCATGCGGTGCACGGAGTCCTCGGTGTCGCGGCGGACGGCCGGGTCGAGTTCGACGATGGCGTCCCGCTGTGCGCGCAGGTAGGCGAGCACGTGGTCTCCGGCGGTCACCGGCTTCCCCGCGGTCGCGGCCGCGCGTCGCTTTCCGGGCGCGGTCTCCGCGAGGGCGCGTGCGAGCTTGGACGGCGACTTCGACGGCCGTACGCCCGCCTTGCGCAGCCGTTTGTCCACCTGGTCGAGGAAGGCCGGGTCGCCCCCGTCGGCGAGTTCCACCTCGATCTCGGTCCACTGCGCCTCGCCGCCGGTCGTGAGCCGCGCGGCGTGCACGGCGTCGACGCTGACCTCGGCGAGCAGCCGGCCGTCGGCGTCGACGAGGTGGCGTACGTCCCGCTCGGAGCGGAGCCGGACCAGGGGCAGCAGCTCGCTGTCGCGGACCCGGGAGCGGACCAGTCCGGCGAGGTCGTCGGGCAGGGTGTCGGACAGCGGGGCGTGGATCTCGTCGCGGACGCCCGGGGCGACCGGGAACTTCAGATGCCAGCCCGCGTCGGAGCCGCCGGTGCGGCGGCGCAGGGTGACGGAGGAGGCGGCGAGGCGTTCGTCGGCGGTGTCGTAGTAGGTGGCGTCGAGGTGGGCGACGCCCTTGTCGACGACGTCCGCGACCCCGGCGACACCGGTCAGGTCCGGAAGCCCGCTGTCGTTCGACTCGTACTTCCGCTCGATCTCACGCTTGGTGTCCGCCATGAGCCGAATCTAGTCGGCCGGAAGGCGGGGCGGCAGGGGGCCGCCCCGCCCGATGTTCACGCCGACATCGGTCTCTGCACCCGGATCGACTGCAGCAGCCCGACCGCTATCCACACGGCGAACATCGATGAACCGCCGTAGGACACGAACGGCAGCGGCAGGCCGGTGACCGGCATGATGCCGAGGGTCATGCCGATGTTCTCGAACGTCTGGAAGGCGAACCAGGCGACGATGCCGGCGGCCACGATCGTGCCGTACAGGTCGCTGGTCTCCCGGGCGATCCGGCAGGCCCGCCACAGGACGATGCCGAGCAGCAGGATGATCAGGCCGCCGCCGAGGAAGCCCAGTTCCTCCCCCGCCACGGTGAAGACGAAGTCCGTCTGCTGCTCGGGGACGAACTGGCCGGTGGTCTGCGAGCCGTGGAAGAGGCCGGCGCCGGTCAGTCCGCCGGAGCCGATGGCGATGCGGGCCTGGTTGGTGTTGTAGCCGACGCCCGCCGGGTCCAGCTCGGGGTTGGCGAAGGCGGCGAAGCGGGCGATCTGGTAGTCGTCGAGCACTCCGAGCTGCCAGACGGTGATCGCGCCGGCGGCGCCCGCGCCGAGCAGGCCGAACACCCACCGGTTGGTGGCGCCGGAGGCGAGCAGGACGCCGAGCACGATGATGACCATGACCATGACCGACCCGAGGTCGGGCATGAGCATCACGATCAGCATGGGCACGGCGGCCAGGCCCAGGGCCTGCACGACCGTGCGGTGGTCGGGGTACTGCTTGTCCCCCGCGTCGACCCGGGCCGCCAGCAGCATCGCCATGCCCAGGATGATCGTGACCTTCACGAACTCCGAGGGCTGGAGGGAGAAGCCGCCCGGGAGCTTGATCCAGGAGTGGGCGCCGTTGATGGTGGAGCCGAGTGGTGTGAGCACCAGCAGGATCAGCAGGACCGAGACGCCGTAGAGGATCGGCACGGCCGTGCGCAGGGCGCGGTGGCCGAGCCAGATCGTGCCGGCCATCAGGGCGAGGCCGATGCCGGTGTTCAGCAGGTGCCGGACGAGGAAGTAGTACGGGTCGCCCTGGTTGAGCTCCGTGCGGTTGCGGGTCGCCGAGTAGACGAGGAGCGTGCCGAGCAGCGACAGGGCCATAGCCGACAGCAGTATCGGCCAGTCGAGCCGCCGCGTGACCGAGTCGCGGGCGAGGAGCCGCATCCAGCCGGTGCGCTCGGGCCCGTAGCCGGAGACCTGGAAGCTGTTCACACCGCCGGTCATGTCGGCAACCTCCGGCTTCCCCGCCGGCGCCGTCGCCTTCGGGTGTCACGGTTCTCCGGGGTCGGCGGGGGTGCCGTGGCCGGCTGGAGCGGGTCGGCCGGGGCGTTCGGGTCCTTCTTCTTCGCCTGCTGGTCCTTGGCGGGGTCCTTGGAGATCTTCGGGGAGGCGATGGTGCCGTCCGTCTTGACCTTCGGCAGGGCCTTCTCCGGAGCGGGCAGCAGCGCCTTCTTCGGGTCGATGTCGCCGTCCTCGGAGACGCCGTACAGCGCGTTGTAGATGTTGCGGACGGCGGGGCCCGAGGCGCCGGAGCCCGTACCGCCCTGGGAGATCGTCATGACGATCGAGTAGTCCTTGGTGTACGTGGCGAACCAGGAGGTCGTCTGCTTGCCGTAGACCTCGGCGGTACCCGTCTTGGCGTGCATCGGGATCTTGTCCTGCGGCCAGCCGCCGAACCTCCAGGCGGCCGTACCGCGGGTGGCGACTCCCGCGAGGGCATCGCTTATCTCGTTGCGCGTCTTCTGGCTCATCGGCAGCTTGCCGTGCGCCTGGGGCTTGATGGGCGTGACGGTCTTGCCGTCGGCGCTGATGACGGCCTTGCCGACCGAGGGGGTGTACATCGTGCCGCCGTTGGAGATGGCGGAGTAGATGGTGGCCATCTGGATGGGCGTGACGAGTGTGTCGCCCTGGCCGATGGAGTAGTTGACGGAGTCACCGGCGCGCATGCGGTTGCCTTCGAGGCAGTTCTCGTAGGCGATCTTCTCGGCGTAGCTGCCGTTGCGCTTGCCGGTGCGGCACCAGGCGTCCTTGTTGGCCTTCCAGTAGTCCAGCTTCCACTTGCGGTCGGGGACGCGGCCGGTGACCTCGTTGGGCAGGTCGATGCCGGTCTCCTTGCCGAGGCCGAACTGGTGGGCGGTCTTGTAGAACCAGTCGTTGGCGTTCTTCTTCGGCTTGGTGCCGCCGTCCCTCTTCCACTCCTCGTGGGAGAGGCGGTAGAAGACCGTGTCGCAGGAGACCTCCAGGGCGCGGCCGAGACTGATCGGGCCGTAGCCCTTGGACTCGAAGTTCTTGAAGACCTGGCCGCCGATGGAGTACGAGCTTGAGCACTGGTAGGGGCCGTCGAAGGAGTAGCCCGCGTTGACCGCGGCGGCCGTCGGGATGACCTTGAAGATGGAGCCGGGTGCCGACTGGCCCTGGATCGCGCGGTTGAGCAGCGGGTAGTTGGACTTCTTGCCCGTGAGCCGCGCGTAGTCCTTGGCGGAGATGCCGCCCACCCAGGCGTTCGGGTCGTACGTCGGGTTCGAGGCCATGGCGACGACGCGGCCCGTCTTGGCCTCCATGACGACGACGGCGCCGGAGTCCGCCTTGTAGTTGGTGCCGGTGTTCCGGTCGTGCTGCTTGCGGGCTTCCTTCATGGCCTCGTTCAGCTGGTACTCGGCGATCCGCTGGACGCGGGCGTCGATGCTGGTGACGAGGTTGTCGCCGGGGTGGGCCGGGTCGGCCTCGGCCTGGCCGATGACACGGCCGAGGTTGTCGACCTCGTAGCGCGTGACGCCGGCCTTGCCGCGCAGCTGCTTGTCGTACTGGCGCTCAAGGCCGGAGCGGCCTACCTGGTCCGAGCGCAGGTACGGCGAGTTGGTGTTCTGCGCCTGCTTGATCTCCTCGTCGGTGACCGGCGAGAGGTAGCCGAGGACCTGGGCGGTGTTGGCCTTGCCCGGGCTCGGGTAGCGGCGTACGGCCTCCGGCTCGGCGGTGATGCCGGGGAAGTCCTCGGCGCGCTCGCGGATCTGCAGGGCCTGCTTGGGGGTGGCCTCGTCGGTGATGGGGATGGGCTGGTAGGGCGAGCCGTTCCAGCAGGGCTGGGGCGTCTCGGCGTCGCACAGCCGGACCTTCTCCATGACCTCCTTGGGGGTCATGCCCAGGACCGCGGCGAGCTTGGTGAGGACGTCCTTGCCGTCGTCCGGCATCTTCAGCAGGTCGGTGCGGGACGCGGAGACGACCAGCCGGGTCTCGTTGTCGGCGAGGGCCACTCCCCGCGCGTCCAGGATCGAGCCGCGGACGGCCGGCTGGACGACCTGCTGGACGTGGTTCCCCGACGCTTCCTTGGCGTACGCGGCGCCCTCACGGATCTGCAGGTACCACAGGCGTCCGCCCAGGGTGAGGAGCAGGGAGAGGACGAGGACCTGGATGACGACGAGCCGGATCTGGACCCGTGGGTTCCGGCCGGTCTCGGGAATGTTGGTCACTGCGGCTGCCTCCCCCTCTCAGTGCGCGTTCGGATGAGTGATGACGACGGGTGGTCGACGGGCGGTGACGAGTGGTGAACGGTCGGCCCACGAGCCGGCGTTCCGACCGGACCGCTCCGTTCGGGTGAACTTCGCCGCGTTCACAGCCGCTTGACCCCCTTGATGCGCCCGGCCCGCGCCATCCGGGCCCGGGCCGCCTTCACCCGCAGGCCGTTGCGCTGGCTGCCGATCCTCAGGCCGGTGCCGCCGGAGAGCCAGCCCGAGGAGATGTCCGTGGCCTTGGCGGCGGAGCCCGTCTCGGCGAGCGGATCGTTCTCGGCGCGCCGTGCCAGGGCCATGATCCCCGGCACGACGAACGGGGCGAGCAGCAGGTCGTACAGGGCGGCCGTGAACAGCAGGCTGCCCAGGCCCACATGGCGGGCGGCGGTGTCGCCGACGAGGGCGCCGACACCGGCGTACAGCAGGGTGGAGCCGACCGCGGCGGCGACCACCACGACCATGGGGCCGGTGGCGGACTTCAGCTGGCCCGTCTCCGGCTTGACCAGGCCGGCGAGGTAGCCGATGACGCACAGCACGAGGGCGTACCGCCCGGCGGCGTGGTCGGCGGGCGGGGCCAGGTCGGCGAGCAGGCCCGCGCCGAAGCCGACGAGGGCGCCGCCGACGTGCCCGTAGACCAGCGCGAGGCCGAGGACGGTCAGCAGCATCAGGTCGGGCACCGCGCCCGGGAGATGGAGGCGGGCGAGGACGCTCACCTGGATCACCAGGGCGACGACGACCAGGGCGGACGAGAGCAGGATCCGGTTGACGCGCATGGGGTGACAGCTCCTACTGCTCTTGCTGGTTCTGGCCGTCTGCGGGTGCCTCGGCGGACGGCGTCACGGTCACCGTCACCGTCGGCCTCGGGGTGGGCTTGGGCTTGGGCGGGAGCACCGTGTCGCGCGGGTCCTTCTTCGGGGCGTCGACGACGACACCGACGATGTCGAGCTTGGTGAAGCTCGCGTACGGCGTGACGTACAGCGTGCGGGTCAGGCCGCCGCCGGAGGGGTCGACGCGGGAGACCACGCCGACGGGCACGCCGGGCACGAAGGGCCGGTCGGCCTGCGAGCCGAAGGTGACGAGGCGGTCGCCCTTCTTCACCTCGGCCTTGCCGTTGAGGAGTTCGACGCGCAGCGGGCGGTCGCCCTGCCCGGAGGCGAAGCCCAGTTCGTCGCTGGACTCCATCCGGGTGCCGACCGTGAAGTCGGGGTCGCTGGCCAGCAGGACCGTCGCGGTGTTGGGCCCCACCGTGGTGACCCGGCCGACCAGCCCGTCCCCGTTCAGGACGGTCATGTCGCGCTTGATGCCGTCGTTGGCGCCGACATCGATCGTGATGGTCCAGGAGAAGCCCTGCGCCGCTCCTATGGCGATGACCTCGGCGCCCTTGATGCCGTACTGGCCCTGCCCGGCGACCTTCAGCATCTTGTCGAGCTGCTTGAGGCGGCTGCGGCTGCGGTCGTCACTGCCGAGCCGCGCCTTCAGGGCCGCGTTCTCCTCCTCCAGCACGGCGAGCCGGTCGTGCCGCTCGCCGGAGTCACGGATGGCGGAGACCGCGTTGCCGACCGGGTCGACCGCGGCCGACACACCGCTCTCGATCGGGCCGAAGACCGTGGCCGCGGCCTGCCGCGCACCGTCGACGGGCGAGTCCTCCCCACCGCGGATGTCCACCGTGATCAACGCGAACGCGA
>NZ_JBEYZD010000076.1:0-42684 GCF_040645895.1 Streptomyces olindensis
TCCGCGCACGCGGCGGACGAGGACGACGAGGAGCCCGCGGAGGACGCCGGGGACGCGGAGGACGCCGGGGCCTCCTCCTGGGACGTGCAGCCCACCAGCGGTATCAGGCTCGCTCCGGCCATCAGCCGGATCATCCGGCGGCGGGCGAGGACGGGAAGGTCGTAGGAGAGGCCTCTGTCGTGCTCGTGGGGGCCCTCGTCGTGGCGTTCGCTCATGACTGCGACGCTATGAGCCGCGGCTGTGCCGATCCATAGCCGCGGCTGTCAGGTCGCTGTCGAGTCACTGTCGGTTCGCCGTCACCGCCGTACCGCACCGCCCGACCGGCCGCTCTCGGTACGCTTGCGCTCATGTACGGCTACGACCAGACAGCGGGCCCGCAAGCGCAGTACGCCCCTCCGCAGCAGCCGATGTCCGGCGGGTACGGGCAGCAGCCGCCGCTGTACCCCGAGCCGTCCCCGCCCTCGCTCGCGGACGCGGTGCGCGCGTTCACGACCGGGCAGATGGCCGCCGAGGACTTCCAGCAGGTCTTCGCGACGTCGAAGGTCTACTGTCCGCGCGGCGACAACCCCGGCTTCCTCGCCCTGCACAACACCCAGCAGCCGGTGATCCCGATGTTCACCACGCTCAAGGAGCTGCGCCGGTACGCGGGCAAGGAGTCCAAGTACTTCGTGATCACCGGCGCCGAGGTGCTGGACCTGCTGCCCACGGGCTACGGCTTCGTCCTCGACATGGAGGGGGAGCACCGGATGGTGTTCGACGCGAAGGCCGTGGAGCAGATGGTCGAGTTCGCGATGCGCCGGATGTATGGCGGCTGAGCCCAGCCCCCTTTACTTCGGCCGGCGCAGCGCCGGCCCCCTTCACTTCGGCAGGCGCAGCGCCAGGCCGTCCAGGACGACCTCCAGGCCGTAGGCGAACTTGTCGTCGCGCAGCTTCGCGGGGTCGGCGGCCTGCGCGCTGGTCTCGGGTCCCGCGGCCGCCAGGTGGTCGTAGCCGGCCGAGACCTGCTGGGCCGTGGGCAGCAGCCGGGCCACGAACTCCGCCTCCGACTCACCGGAGCGCGCCACGGTGGTGAGCCAGGCGGCCTCGGTCGTGCTCATGCCGATGACGTACGAGAAGACGGCGTCGATCGCGCGGCTCGGCTCGGGGAATCCGGCGGCGGTGAACAGGGCCGCGAGGCGCTCGGAGAAGCTCATGTAGTTGGGCCCGAGGTAGGCGAGCCCGGCCTGGCCGAGGACCAGGGTCAGCCAGGGGTGCCGTAGGGCCGTCGTACGGAAGGACCCGGCCGCCTCGGTCACCGCGGCCCGCCAGTCCGGGCTGTCGGCCGGCGGGACGTGGATCTCCGCGGCGACCTCGTCCACCGCCAGCTCCATCAGCTCGTCCTTCGTGGCCACGTGCCGGTACAGCGACGTCGCGCCGGCGTTCAGGCGGGCGCCGAGCTTGCGCATGCTGAGCGCCTCGATGCCGTCCGCGTCGAGCATGGCGATCGCCTCGCGGACGATCGCGTCCCGGCTGAGCGCGGGCTGGTCGGTCCGGCGCTGTTCCCGGGTCCAGACGGACGGGATCGGGTTCTTGTCCGTCGTCCTGCTCCTGCTCATGGGCGCTCCTTCTGCATGACCCTCGGCGTGCGAACAGCGTGCGCAATCAGCGTACAGAACTCAAGGGTTGCGCACACCGTTCCGCCATGCGTACAGTGTTCGCAAGGCAGGAACGGTGTTCGCAGGAGGGGAAGAGGGAATGGACGCTCGCAATCCACGCCGCTGGTGGATCCTGGTCGTGCTGTGCCTGAGCACGCTGGTGCTGGTGGTCGACAACATGGCGCTGACGGTCGCGGTGCCCGCGCTGACCGAGGACATCGGGGCGAGCGCCCAGGACATGCAGTGGATCCTCGACTCCTACACCCTGGTCTTCGCCGGGCTGCTGCTGACCTCGGGAAGCCTGGGGGACCGGTTCGGGCGCCGGCGGGTGATGCTGATCGGCCTCCTGCTGTTCGGGGCGGCCTCGCTGGGGGCGGTGTTCTGCTCCAGCCCGGGTGAGCTGATCACGGTGCGGATCGCGATGGGGGTCGGCGGGGCGCTGATCATGCCGTCGACGCTGTCGATCCTGATCACCGTCTTCGACGAGGACGAGCGGCCGAAGGCGATGGCGGCGTGGGGCTCGGTGTCGATGCTGGGGCTGGTCGGCAGCCCGGTGCTGGGCGGCGTGCTGATCGACCACTTCGCCTGGCAGGCGATCTTCCTGATCAACGTCCCGATCGTCGCCCTGGCGCTGCTGGCCGGTGTGCTGCTGATGCCGGAGTCGAAGGCGCCGTGGCAGAAGCCGGACCCGCTGGGCGCGGTGCTCTCGGCGGTCGGGATGACGGCCCTGGTGTGGTGGATCATCGAGATCCCGCAGCACGGCGCCTTCGAGGGCCGTTCCCTGGTGGTCCTGGCCGTCGCGGTGGTCGCCCTGGCCGGCTTCGTGGTCTGGGAGAACGTCACCTCCGCGCCGATGGTCCCGCTGGTCCTGTTCCGGCACCGCAACTTCAGCGGCGGTTCGCTCTCCCTGGCCCTCGTCCAGATCGGCAACGCCGGCCTGCTGCTGGTCCTGACCCAGTACCTCCAGTTCGTGCTCGGCTGGTCCGCGGTCAAGGCGGGCCTGGCCTTCCTGCCGCTGGCCGTGGCCGCGCTGGCCGGCAACGCGGCCGGGGCGCAGCTCGCCGTCAAGGCCGGCAACCGGTTCGTCATCCTCGGCGGGATGCTGCTGATGGCCGTCTCCTTCGGGTTGCTGACCACGCTCACCGCCGACAGCGGGTTCACCGTCCCGGCCGTGGCGCTGGGGATCCTGGGTCTCGGTGCCGGTCTGGCCATGCCGGCCGCGGTGGCCGCGCTGATGGGCACCATCCCGGAGGAGAAGGCGGGCGTCGGCTCCGCCCTCAACGACACCATCCAGCAGTCCGGCACCGCCCTCGGCATCGCGATCCTCGGCTCCCTGCTCTCCGGCGGCTACGCGGACGAGATGCCGGCCGGCGCTCCCGAGCAGGCCAGGGAGTCCATCGGTGGGGCCCTGGCCGTCGCGGGCGGCGACTCGGGCCTGGTCCGGGCGGCCCGGGAGGCCTTCACCGCCTCGATGTCGACGACCTTCACGATCAGCGCGATCGGTGTCCTGGTCGCGGCCGTCGTCGCCGCGCTGGTGATGCGGGACCGCAAGGCGGAGCCCGCCGGGGAGGACCGCGAGGAGCGCGAACTGGTCGCCTGACCAGGGCGGACGAAGGCCGGCACCCCTCGGGTGCCGGCCTTTCTTCCGTTCCAGGGTTGCCTGCCGTGTCCGCTGGGAATGCCCTCCCGGTTTTCTCTGTTTGGGGTGGCGGAAAGTTCAACGCTCAACTAAACTGGGCGTACACGAGGAGGAACCGACATGCCTGCTGTGACCGTCGAGAACCCGTTGACGCTGCCCCGCGTGACCGCGCCGGCCGACGCCGTGGCCCGGCCCGTGCTGGCCGTCACGACCGCTCCGAGCGGCTTCGAGGGCGAGGGCTTCCCGGTGCGCCGGGCCTTCGCGGGGATCAACTACCGCCACCTCGACCCGTTCATCATGATGGACCAGATGGGCGAGGTGGAGTACGCGCCGGGCGAGCCCAAGGGCACCCCCTGGCACCCGCACCGCGGCTTCGAGACCGTCACGTACATCATCGACGGCATCTTCGACCACCAGGACTCCAACGGCGGTGGCGGCACCATCACCAACGGGGACACCCAGTGGATGACCGCGGGCTCGGGCCTGCTGCACATCGAGGCACCACCGGAGCATCTCGTCATGTCCGGCGGTCTCTTCCACGGCCTCCAGCTGTGGGTGAACCTCCCGGCCAAGGACAAGATGATGGCCCCGCGCTACCAGGACATCCGCGGCGGCTCGGTCCAGCTGCTCACCACCCCCGACGGCGGCGCGCTGCTCCGCGTCATCGCCGGTGAGCTGGACGGGCACCAGGGCCCCGGCATCACGCACACGCCGATCACGATGATCCACGCGACGCTGGCGCCGGGCGCGGAGCTGACCCTGCCGTGGCGCGAGGACTTCAACGGCCTCGCGTACGTGCTGGCCGGGCGCGGCGGCGTCGGCACCGAGCGGCGCCCGGTCCACACGGGCCAGACCGCCGTCTTCGGCGCCGGTTCCTCGCTGACCGTCCGCGCGGACGAGAAGCAGGACTCCCACACGCCGGACCTGGAGGTCGTCCTGCTCGGCGGACAGCCGATCCGTGAGCCGATGGCCCACTACGGCCCGTTCGTGATGAACACCAAGGAAGAACTCATGCAGGCCTTCGAGGACTTCCAGAAGGGCCGCCTGGGCACGGTCCCGGCGGTGCACGGCATGACGGCGGGCGGCCCCCAGGGCTGACGCCCCCTCACCCGGGCGGGCCGTTCCGACGGGACGGCCCGCCCGGGGCGTGTTCGGGTGGAGGCGTGCAGGTCTCCAAGCCGCCCCTCCCCGGCCCCGGGCCCCTCCTGCCGGACCCCCTCCGGCGCCTCGCCGCCTGGTGCGTGCTCCTCCTGCTCGTCTCCGGAGTCGTCTACGTCGGCATCCGGCTGTGCGACGAGTTCCGCACCGCCGTCGTGCCCGTGCTGCTCGCGCTGCTCGGGACGGCGCTGCTCCGGCCGCTGCACCGGAGGCTCGTGCGGGCCGGGGTGCACCGGTCGGTCGCGGCCGGGCTCACCTGTGTCGCCGTCGTCGCCGTGGTCGGCGGGGCCGTCTACATCGTGGTCGCCGCGCTCATCGACACCGGTGACGAGATCGTCGCCTCCCTCAAGGAGGCCGCGCGCGGCGTCTCCGACCACTTCGGGGCCGCGGGGACGTCGCTGGACGACCTCGCCTCCAACGCCCGGGAGCTGCTGGGCAGGTTCGGCGGCACCGCCGCCTCCGGCGTGATCAGCGGGGTCAGCGTGGTCGGCGAGTCCCTCGCCATGGCCGTGCTCGCACTGCTGCTCGTCTTCTTCTTCCTGCGCGACTCCGACCGGGCCGCCGGGACGCTGCGGGCCCTGTCCCCGCGCGGCTCCGCCGACACCCTGGAGGCCATGGCGCGGCGGGCGTTCCACGCCGTCGAGGGGTTCATGCGCGGCACCACCCTCATCGCCCTCATCGACGCCCTCTGCATCACGGTCGGACTGCTCGTCCTCGACGTGCCCGGGGCGGCCGGGCTGGGGGCGCTGGTCTTCGTCGGGGCGTACATCCCCTACCTCGGCGCCTTCGTCTCGGGAGCCGTGGCCGTGCTGGTCGCGCTCGCCGACCGGGGGTTCGTCATCGCGCTGTGGGTGCTCGGGGTGGTGCTCGCGGTGCAGGTCCTGGAAGGGCACGTGCTCCAGCCGGCGATCCAGAGCCGGACCGTGCAGATGCACCCGGCGGTCGTGATGGTGACGATCACGGCCGGCGCGTCGGTCGCCGGCGTGCTCGGCATGCTGCTCGCCGTGCCCCTCACGGCGGCCGCCTTCGGGGTCGTCCAGGAACTGCGCATCCGCTACGGCGACCAGGAGCCCTCGGCCGAGCCGTTCACCGACTCGTAGAGCTCGAACCAGATGCTCTTGCCCTCGCCCCGCGGATCCACCCCCCAGGCGTGCGCGAGCAGTTCGATCAGCACCAGGCCGCGGCCGGAGGACGCCAGTTCCCCGGGTCTGCGCTTGTGCGGCAGGTCGTCGCCCGCGTCGGTGACCTCGATCCGCAGCCGCCGGTCGCCCACCTCACCGGTGATCTCGGCGACGAGCAGCGCGTCCGAGTCGGTGTGCACGAGGACGTTGGTCAGCAGCTCGGACAGCAGCAGCACCGCCGAGTCGACCTGGTCCGGCGAGGCCCAGTCGTGCAGCAGCTCGCGCAGCTGCTGCCGGGAGACCGCGACCCGCTCGGGCTCGGCCTGCGCGACCGTCAGCACCGAGCGCCGCACCGGAGGGCGCACGGTCACGGACCCGCCGCAGCCGCAGCCCTCGCCGTCCCGGCTCAGCAGCAGCATGGCGATGTCGTCCTCGCGGCGGTCGGCCAGCGGGCCGGTGGTGTGGTGCGAGGACGGCCCGTGCACGGCCTGCACCAGGCCGTCGGCGAGCTCCTCCAGATCGCCCTTGTGCTCCTCCAGGATCGCGCGCAGCCGCCGCCAGCCGGTCTCCAGGTCGTGACCGCCGGTCTCGATCAGGCCGTCCGTGCAGATCAGCATGGTCTCGCCCGGCTCCAGGGCGAGCCGGGTCGTCGGGTAGTCGGCGTCCGGGTCGATGCCCAGCGGCAGCCCCCCGGACGTCGGCCGCGTCAGCACCGTGCCGTCGGCCATTCGGATCGCCGGGTCCGGGTGCCCGGCGCGGGCGATGTCCAGCACCCCCGTGGCCGGGTCGACCTCGACGTAGACACAGGTCGCGAAGCGCGGGTCGGCCGGGTCCTCGTCGCTGATGCCGTGCAGGAAGCGCGAGGCGCGGGACAGCACCGCGTCCGGGCGGTGCCCTTCCGAGGCGTAGGCCCGCAGGGCGATCCGCAGCTGGCCCATCAGCCCCGCCGCCCGTACGTCATGACCCTGGACGTCCCCGATGACCAGGGCGAACCGTCCGCTGGGCAGCGGGATCACGTCGTACCAGTCGCCGCCGACCTGGAGTCCGCCGCCGGTGGGGACATAGCGGGCGGCGACGCTCATGCCCGGGATGCGCTGCGGGCCGAGCCTCGGCAGCATCGTGCGCTGGAGCCCGTCGGTCAGGGCGCGCTCGCTCTCGGCCACGCCCGCCCGGGTCAGGGCCTGGGCCAGCATCCGCGCCACCGTCGCCAGCACGGACCGCTCGTCCGGTGTGAACGCGACCGGGTAGGTGAAGGCCGCCATCCAGGCGCCCATCGTGCGACCGGCCACGGTCAGCGGCAGGAACGCCCAGGACCTGCGGCCGAACCGCTCGGCGAGCGGCCAGGTCAGCGGGTAGCGGGCCTTGTACTGCTCGGCGGAGGACAGATACACGGCCCGGCCGGTCCGGGCCACCTCGGCCGCCGGGTAGTCCGTGTCCAGCGGCATGTCCGAGAAGGGGTTCTCGTCGCCCTGCTGCTGCCCGTGGTGGCCGATGATCGTCAGCCGGTCGCCCTCCACGCCGAACACCGCGAGACCGTCCGGCGAGAACCCCGGCATCGACAGGTTGGCCGTGACCCGCAGGACCTCCTGCGTGGAGCGCGCCTCCGCCAGGGCCCGGCCCGCGTCCAGCAGGAACGCCTCCCGCGAGCGCCGCCAGTCACCGGTGACCGCGCTGCGCCCGGCAGGGGTGCCCGGCGCCGGCTCCGTGACCTCCTGGAGGGTGCCGATCAGCCGATACGCCTTGCGGGCCCGGTCGAAGGACGGCTTGGAGCGGCTGCGGACCACCCGGACGACCCGGCCCTGCTCGTCCATGATCCGGATCCGCACCTCGGCGAGGGTGCCCTCGGAGACGGCGAGCTGGATCACGCCGGTGATCTCGTTCCAGTCGACCGGGTGCAGCCGGGCCCGGGCCTGGGCCTCGGTGAGGCTGACCTGTTCGGCGGGCAGCCCGAGCAACCGTGCCGCCTCGGCGTCGACCGTGACCAGCCCGGTGGCGGTGTCCCAGTGCCACAGGCCGGTCGCGAGGGCGGCGAGGGCCTCCCCCACGGCGGGCAAAGGCTCGCCAGTGCGCATTGCCCTACTTTAAGAAGACGCGCTCGAACACTGCCACCGAAAGCGGAAGCGTGCTCGATCGGTAACCATGGAGAACTCGGGAGAGCCGATCTTCGCCCGGCCGGTACGCTGGGGTCTGTGTTTCACGTGGAACACAGACCCCGATCAGCGAAGACTGGATGAACGACGATGCATCGGTACAGGTCCCACACCTGCGGCGAGCTCCGCTCCTCTGACGTCGGCACCGACGTCCGGCTGAGTGGCTGGCTGCACAATCGGCGCGACCTGGGCGGCATCCTCTTCATCGATCTGCGCGACCACTACGGCATCACGCAGCTCGTGGCCCGTCCCGGCACACCCGCCTACGAGGCCCTCGACAAGCTCTCCAAGGAGTCGACCGTCCGCGTCGACGGCAAGGTCGTCTCCCGGGGCGCCGAGAACATCAACCCCGAGCTGCCGACCGGTGAGGTCGAGGTCGAGGTCGGCGAGGTCGAACTCCTCGGCGCGGCCGCCCCGCTGCCCTTCACCATCAACACGGAGGACGGGGTCAACGAGGAGCGGCGCCTGGAGTACCGCTTCCTGGACCTGCGCCGCGAGCGCATGCACAAGAACATCATGCTGCGGTCTTCGGTGATCGCCTCGATCCGCTCGAAGATGGTCGCCCTCGGCTTCAACGAGATGGCGACGCCGATCCTGTCCGCGACCTCCCCCGAGGGCGCCCGCGACTTCGTCGTCCCCTCCCGCCTGAACCCGGGCAAGTTCTACGCCCTTCCCCAGGCGCCCCAGCAGTTCAAGCAGCTGCTGATGATCTCCGGCTTCGACCGCTACTTCCAGATCGCGCCCTGCTTCCGCGACGAGGACGCGCGTGCCGACCGCTCGCCGGGCGAGTTCTACCAGCTCGACATCGAGATGAGCTTCGTCGAGCAGGAGGACGTCTTCCAGCCCGTCGAGAAGCTGATGACCGAGCTGTTCGAGGAGTTCGGCAACGGCCGCCACGTCACCTCGCCGTTCCCGCGGATCCCGTTCCGCGAGGCGATGCTGAAGTACGGCTCCGACAAGCCCGACCTGCGCGCCAAGCTCGAACTCGTCGACATCACCGACATCTTCGAGGGCTCGGAGTTCAAGGCCTTCGCCGGCAAGCACGTGCGTGCCCTGCCGGTGCCGGACGTCTCCGCCCAGCCGCGCAAGTTCTTCGACCAGCTCGGCGACTACGCCGTCTCCCAGGGCGCCAAGGGCCTGGCCTGGGTCCGCGTCGGCGAGGACGGTTCGCTGTCCGGCCCGATCGCGAAGTTCCTCACCGAGGAGAACGTCACCGAGCTGACCAAGCGCCTGTCGCTCGCGGCCGGCCACGCGGTCTTCTTCGGCGCGGGCGAGTTCGACGAGGTCTCCAAGATCATGGGAGCGGTCCGGGTCGAGGCGGCCAAGCGCGCCGGGCACTTCGAGGAGGGCGTCTTCCGGTTCTGCTGGATCGTCGACTTCCCGATGTACGAGAAGGACGAGGAGACCGGCGCGATCGACTTCTCGCACAACCCCTTCTCGATGCCGCAGGGCGGCCTGGAGGCCCTGGAGACCCAGGACCCGCTGGACATCCTGGGCTGGCAGTACGACATCGTCTGCAACGGCGTCGAGCTGTCCTCCGGCGCGATCCGGAACCACGAGCCGGAGATCATGCTCAAGGCCTTCGAGATCGCCGGCTACGACCGCGACACGGTCGAGGAGAAGTTCGCCGGCATGCTGCGCGCGTTCCGCTTCGGCGCCCCGCCGCACGGCGGCATCGCCCCCGGCGTCGACCGCATCGTGATGCTGCTCGCCGACGAGCCGAACATCCGCGAAACCATCGCCTTCCCGCTCAACGGCAACGCCCAGGACCTGATGATGGGCGCGCCGACGGAGCTGGAGGAGGCGCGGCTGAAGGAGCTGCACCTGTCGGTGCGCAAGCCGCAGCCGAAGTAGGCACGGATGTGAGAGTGGCCCGGAACCGCCGTCGGTTCCGGGCCACTTCCATACCCAGGCTCTTGTTGTTCACATACATGGACTTCTGCCCGACCCGTTGACCCGGAATGCAGGCCTCCATAAGGTCCCTTGGACAACGCGTACGTGATTGCTGTTCATGTACGTGTACAACAAGGGAGACAACGATGTCAGACACCGCGACAGCCATACCCGAGGCCGAGCAGCGTGCGGTGGGCAAATTCCTGCGCCGCATGCTGCCGATCCTGGTCCTGATGCTGCTGGTCAACCAGATGGACCGGACGAACGTGGGCTTCGTCCAGGACGAGCTGCGCGCCGACGTCGGGGTGAGCGCCACCGCCTACGGCCTCGGCGCGGGCCTGTTCTTCATCGGATACGCGCTGTTCGAGGTGCCCAGCAACATGTGGCTGGAGCGGTTCGGCGCGCGGATCTGGCTGACCCGGATCATGATCACCTGGGGTGCGGTGATCGTGGCGATGTGCTTCATCCACAACGTGTGGATGTTCTACGCCCTGCGCTTCCTGCTCGGCGTCGCGGAGGCCGGGTTCTTCCCCGGGGTGCTGCTGTACTTCACCCAGTGGCTGCCGGACTCCAGCCGGGGCCGCGCGAGCGCGATCTTCCTGGGCGGATCGGCGACGGCGTACATCGTGACGGGCCCGATCACGGGCGCGCTGCTGGAGCTGCACGGCGCGGGCGGCATCGCCGGCTGGCGGTGGATGTTCGCCCTGGAGGGAGCCTTCTCCATCCTGGTCGGCTTCATCGCCGGGTTCTTCCTCGTCTCCCGGATCCAGGACGCCAAGTGGCTCACGCGGGAGGAGAAGGACGCGCTGAGCGAGGCGGTGGCCCGGGACAAGGAGGCGCGCGACCGGGCGCCGTCGGTGTCGCGCTGGAAGCTGATCCTGCACCCGCAGGTGGCGGTGCTGACCGCGGTCTTCTTCGCGATGGCGCTCACCGGCTACGCGATCACGTTCTGGCTGCCCAGCCTGGTGGAGGAGATCGGCGGGCTGTCCCCCTTCCAGATCGGCCTGCTGTCCGCGATCCCGTGGATCTGCGCGGTGATCGCGATGTACACGATGAGCCACTTCACGGACCGGGCCCCCGACCGGCGTCCTTACCTCGCGATCGCCTTGGTCCTCTCCGCGACCGGCACCTTCCTGGCCACGCTCGGGTCGCCCTGGTTCGGCCTCGTCGCCCTCACGCTCGCGGCGGTCGGCGGCAAGTGCGCGGCCACGCTGTTCTGGCCGATGGCCCAGTCGGGACTCGACCTGAAGATCGCGGCGCCCGGGCTGGCGCTGGTCAACTCCATCGGAAACCTGGGCGGTTTCGTCTCGCCGACCCTGTTCGGCTACCTCCAGGACACGACGGGAAGCACGAACGGAGGGCTGTACACCCTCTCGGCGGCGTCCGTGCTGGCGGTCGTCGGGGTGGCGTTCGTGCGGCACACGAAGCGAGGGACGCAGGGCGGTTCCGCCGCCGGCACGACGGCGGTGGCGGGGAAGCCGGTCGCGGGGGAGGCGCGCTGACCCGACCCGACGGACGCGGGGCCCGCTCCTCGGTGGGGCGGGCCCTGACATGTCATCCGGGCCCGGTCACTCCTCGGCGAACAACTCCTCCGCGGTGCCGGCTGTCAGGGAGCGGTCGAACCACGTGGTGAGAGTGTCGAGGTCGGTGCAGGAGGTGATGCGGTCGCGGGTTTCCTGGGAGGCGGGGATCCCGCGCTTGTCCAGCACGCTCAGGATGGACTCGGCCTTGCCCTCGGCTTTGCCCTCGGCTTTGCCCTCGGCTTTGCCTTCCGCCTTGCCCTCCAGGTACGTCTCCTCGAAGAGGGTTCCCCTGCCCGGGAAGTATGTGGCGACCATCTTCTCCAGCTCTCTCCATGTCTCCCGGACCGGAGTGTCCTCCAGCCCGACCTCAAGCCATTCGCACCAGTACTTCGCTGTTGCCTTGTCGAACGACCGCATGCCGCGGGCCAGCATGCTCAGTATGGTGGCGGCGTTTGCGCTTTCGCTATGGACGATGGCCGAGAAGGTGGCCAAGGCCGGTTGCCGGGCCACGACGGACTCGTCCGTGATCTCAGGAACGTTGTCCGGGTCCAGCACGAAGGGCCGGGTGCTCTGTGTCGTCCACGTGCCGACGCGGCACTCGAAGGGGCCCGCCGCCCAGGACGCGGTCGGCCGGTTCTTGCAGACCGCGACGAGCAGCACGGGCATGCCGTACTTCGCGCGCAGGTACGCCACGTAGTAGGACCAGCTGAATCCCTTGCCAGGGGCTCTGGCGGTCTGCGCCTCGATGGCGATGAGAAAGCCGTCTCCCTCGGACGGCTCGACCTTGAGCACCGTGTCCACCCGGCGCTCCAGCGGCTTGATCTCCGTGGCGTCGGGTGTGAGGGCTTCGATGGTCGCCTTCGCGGGCGGGGACAAGCCCAATGCCTCGAAGACGGGGGTGAGAACCTCCGGATGGTCCTGGAAGATCCGGTGGGAGGTCTCATGGGTTGATGTGACCATGTGTGCAAGCTAGGTCGATCACGCCCTGGCATATGCAGCACACCGGGTCGGTTCACCCTTTCGAGGTTGGGAGGAACGTTCAGGGGCTACCTGGCGACGAACTGGGTCAGGATTGCCTGGACCTCGTAGATGTCCACGCCCTTGGTGAAGGTCTTCTGGAGGGGCGTGGGGGTGCCGGAGATCCAGATCTTCAGTTCGGCGTCGAGGTCGAACGTGCCGGCCGTCTCCACCGCGAAGTGGGTGATGCTGCGGTACGGGACTGAGTGGTACTCGACCTTCTTGCCGGTGATGCCCTGCTTGTCGATCAGGATCAGGCGGCGGTCGGTGAAGAGGATGGTGTCGCGGATCAGCAGGAACGCGGCGTGGACCTGCTCGCCGTGGCCGAGGAGGCGGGCGTAGTCCTGCTGGGCCGAGGCCGGGTCTACGGTGTGGGCGTTGCCGAACAGTGCCATGGATGTCCCCCAGGTGTGTGGCGGCCGGGTGGCCGTCCTCAGGGGATCTTCGCAAAGCGTGGGGCCCGGGAGAAGGTGACTCGTTCTCCCGGGCCCGTGCTGTAGCGAGCGTGTTACCGCTGTTACGCGGTCGGCTTCTCCTCCAGGCGGGGGAAGAGGACCGCGCCCTTGGTGACCGTCGTCCCGGCCGGGAGCCTGCCCCAGTCACCGGCCTCCTGGATCCGCTGGTCCGCCAGGGCGCCCAGGGACGCCTCCGCGCCGAGGGAGTCCCACAGCTTCTGGGACGTCTCCGGCATGACCGGGTTGAGGAGGACCGCCACCGCCCGGAGGGACTCGGCGGCCGTGTAGAGGATCGTGGCCAGGCGGGCCTTGCCCTCGTCGGACGTGTCCTTGGCCACCTTCCACGGCTCCTGCTCCGTGATGTAGCCGTTGACCTGCTTCACGAAGTCGAAGACCGCCAGGATGCCGCCCTGGAAGTCCAGCTCGTCGCCGATGCGGCGGTCCGCCTCCGCCACCGCCTTCGTCAGGCCCTCGTGGACGGCCTTCTCGGCCTCCCCGTCGGCCGTCGAGGCCGGCAGCTCGCCGCCGAAGTACTTGCCGACCATCGCCGCGACACGGGACGCCAGGTTGCCGTAGTCGTTCGCCAGCTCGCTGGTGTAGCGGGCCGAGAAGTCCTCCCAGGAGAAGGAGCCGTCCTGGCCGAAGGCGATCGCGCGCAGGAAGTACCAGCGGTACGCGTCCACGCCGAAGTGCGAGGTCAGGTCCTGCGGCTTGATGCCGGTCAGGTTCGACTTCGACATCTTCTCGCCGCCGACCATCAGCCAGCCGTTGGCCGCGATCCTGCCGGGGAGCGGGAGGCCCTGCGCCATCAGCATCGCCGGCCAGATCACCGCGTGGAAGCGGAGGATGTCCTTGCCGACGAGGTGGACGTCGGCCGGGAAGGTCTCCTCGAACTTCGCCTGGTTCTCGTTGTAGCCGACCGCCGTGGCGTAGTTCAGCAGGGCGTCGACCCACACGTAGATCACGTGCTTGTCGTCCCAGGGGATCGGGATGCCCCAGTCGAAGGTCGAGCGGGAGATGGAGAGGTCCTGCAGGCCCTGGCGGACGAAGTTCACGACCTCGTTGCGCGCGGACTCGGGCTGGATGAAGCCGGGGTTCGCCTCGTAGTGGGCGAGGAGCTTCTCGCCGTACTCGCTCAGCTTGAAGAAGTAGTTCTCCTCGCTGAGGATCTCGACCGGCTTCTTGTGGATCGGGCAGAGCTTCTGGCCCGCGTACTCGCCCTCGCCGTCGAGCAGCTCACCCGGGAGCTTGTACTCCTCGCAGCCGACGCAGTACGGGCCCTCGTAGCCGCCCTTGTAGATCTCGCCCTTGTCGTACAGGTCCTGGACGAACTCCTGGACGCGGTCCGTGTGCCGCTTCTGCGTGGTGCGGATGAAGTCGTCGTTCGCGATCTCCAGGTGCTCCCAGAGAGGCTTCCACGCTTCGGTGACGAGCTTGTCGGCCCACTGCTGCGGGCTGACGCCGTTCGCCTCCGCGGTGCGCATGATCTTCTGACCGTGCTCGTCCGTGCCGGTGAGGTACCACACCTTCTCGCCGCGCTGACGGTGCCAGCGGGTGAGCACGTCGCCTGCGACGGTCGTATAGGCGTGGCCCAGGTGAGGAGCGTCGTTGACGTAGTAAATGGGGGTCGAGACGTAGTACGCCTTCGCCCCCTGCTTCTCGGATCCAGTGGCCGCCATGGTCGAAATCCTACTGGTCCGTCGGAGATCGACTCACACGCGTTTCGTGGGGTGGACAGGGGGTTCCGTCCTGTCCACCCCGGGCGGGGCTACGGGCGCCAGTTCGCCAGTACGCCGTCGTAGAGCTGCTTGTCCGTGAGCTCTCGGGGGGTTTCGCCCGCGAGGAAGTGGGACGTGTTGGGGGTCTTGAGCTTGCGGAGGTAGTCGAAGGCCTTGTTCTCCGGGTCGCCGAAGGCGACGAAGGAGAAGAAGACGCTGGGGTGGGTCTTGGCGGCGTCCGTGAGGGACTGGGTGGCGGGGGTCTTGGCGTCGGGGGCGCCGTCCGTCTGGAAGACCACCAGGGCGGGGGTGCCGGGGGTCTCCTTGTCGTGCCGGGCCAGGACGGCCTCGACCGCCGCGTGGTAGCTGGTGCGGCCCATGCGGCCGAAGGAGGCGTGCAGGTCGTCGATCTTGTTCTCGTGGTCGGTGAGGGTGATCTCGCCGGTGCCGTCGAGTTCGGTGGAGAAGAAGACGACCGGGACGGTGGCCTCGGGGTCGAGGTGGGCCGCGAGGGCGAGGGTCTGCTCGGCGAGGGCCTGGGCGGAGCCGTCCTTGTAGTACGGGCGCATGGAGGCGGAGCGGTCGAGGACGAGGTAGACCTTGGCCCGGGTGCCGGTGAGGTTGTGGGTCTTGAGGGTGGTGGCGGCGGTGCGGTAGGCGGTGGCCAGGCCGGGGGCGCGGGTCTTGAGCTGGGTGAGGGTGAGGGCGGGCTTGGGGGTGGCGGGGGTGGTGGGGGTCTTGGGCGCGGCCTCGGCTTCGCCTTCGGCCGTGTCGTTCCCACCCGCACCGGCGCCGTCGGCGGGTTCGGGGTCGGCCGTGGCCTCGGCTTCGCCTTCGGCCGTGTCGTTCCCACCCGCACCACCCGTGCGGCTTTCGTCGTCGGCTGCGGGTGGCCCCTGCGGGGGCTGGGCGCCGTCGGCGGCTGCGGGCTCGAGTTCCGACGGCTCCGCCGGCGCGTCGGTCTCGGTCGCCGTCTCCGCCACCGGCTCCTCGGCGATCTCCGGCTCGGCGGTCGACGCCGCGGGCGCCTCGGGCTCGCCTGCCTCGGCCTTCTCGGCGACCGGCTCCTCCACGCCTTCCGGCCCCGAGACCTCCGGCTCCTCGACGGCCGGCTCCGCGACCTCCGCGGACTGCTCCGCAGCCGCCGGCTTCTCGGCAGCGGCCGGCTCCTCCACAGCCGCCGGCTCCTCCGCAACCGCGGACTTCTCCGCAACCGGCTCCTCCGCCGCGGCCGGCTCCTCCGCAACCGCCGGCCCCGCAGCCGCCGGCTCCTCGGAAACCGCCGGCTCCGCAACAGCCGCTTCCTCCGAAACCGCCGACTCCGAAGCTGCCTCCTCCGAAGCCGTCTCCTCAGAAACCGTCGACTCCGTAACCGTCGACTCCGTAACCGCCGGCTCCGAAACCGTCGGCTCCCCCTCCGCCGGTCGCGTAGGCCTCGGTACCGTCACGTGGTCGAAGGCCGCTGCCACGAGGTCGTGTTCGTCGGGGGACGATGCGCGAGGGTCGGGGACCGTGCCCGAGGCGCTGGGGGGCGGCTCGGGGGAGGGGGACGGGACCTTCGGGTCCGGCGTGGGGGACGCCGGGGTCTGCTGGGTCGGGACCGTGGTGGGGGACGCCGGGGTCTCCTGGGACGGGACCGTGGCGGGGGACGTCGGCGGCTCCTGCGCGGGCGCCGCCCCCGTGGTCGTCGTCTGCGCCGCACCCTCCGCCTCGGCGGTCCGTGACTTGCGTGACCGTCCGAACGCGTTCCGCAAGAGAGTGAGAATGCCCATGTGCGCGCAACCCTTCGCGTGAGTTGAAGCCCGTCAATCCCTGGCCAGGACGGACACGTAAGGTTAGCGGCCCTCCTGCGCGATCTTGGGCAGGGTCAGGTGTGCGGGATCCACCCTGTCAAGGGGCACATCCGGCCTGCGCAGGTGTCGCCACGCTGAAGGGCGGCAACCCCCGTACGGCTGCTGTGGGTTCACTCGTTGTTCATCCGGGCGCCCGGCTCCCGCACGTATGTGCCCCTACGGTCACGCTGACACCATGGGCATCCAAGGAGAGAGCAAAGTGCGAAAGCTGCTGCCGTTGATCGGAACGCCGTCCGGTTCGCATCCCGGCGGCCGGTCCGCCCTGACCTGTCGTTTCCGGTGTGGTGACGCCTGCTTCCACGAGGTGCCCAACACCAGCACCAACGAGTACGTCGGTGACGTGATCGCCGGTGCGCTCAGCCGGCGGTCGATGATGCGCGCCGCGGCCGTCGTGACCGTGACCGCCGCCGGGGCCGGTGCCGTGGGGGCCGGGCAGGCCCCGCAGGCCGCCGCCGTCCCGGCCGCCACCGCCGCCACCGCCTCCGACGTCGCCCGGCGCAAGTCCGGCGCCCGCGGGCTGCGCTTCGCGCCCGTCGCGCCCAACACGGCGGACGCCGTGACCGTGCCGGAGGGGTACGGGCAGAACGTCGTCATCCGCTGGGGCGAGCCCATCCTGCGCGGCGCGCCCGCCTTCGACCCGGAGAAGCAGTCCGCCAAGGCCCAGGCCGGGCAGTTCGGGTACAACTGCGACTTCCTCGCGCTCCTCCCGCTGCCGGGTGAGCGTGGCCGGCAGCTGCTCGTCGCCAATCACGAGTACACCGACGAGATCCTGATGTTCCGGGGGTACGACGCCGCCAATCCCACCCGGGAGCAGGTCGAGATCGCCTGGGCCGCGCACGGGCTGTCCGCCGTCGTCGTGGAGGAGGACCGCAGGAGCGGGAAGCTCACCGCCGTCTCCCGGCACCAGCTGAACCGGCGGGTCACCGCCACCACCGAGTTCCGGCTCACCGGGCCCGTCGCCGGGTCCGGCCTCGTGAAGACCTCCGCCGACCCGAGCGGCACCAAGGTGCTCGGCACCCTCAACAACTGCTCCGGTGGCGTCACCCCGTGGGGCACGACCCTGCACGGCGAGGAGAACTTCAACCAGTACTTCGCCAACAGCAGCCGGGCGACCGACAAGCGGTACGGCGTCGGGACCGGGGCGAGCGAGCGCAAGTGGGAGAGGTTCGACAAGCGGTTCGACGTCGCCCAGGAGCCGAACGAGGTGCACCGCTTCGGGTACGTCGTCGAGTTCGATCCGTACGACCCGGACTCCACGCCCCGCAAGCACACCGCGCTCGGGCGGTTCAAGCACGAGGCCGCGACCGTGCGGCTGACGCACGACGGGCGGCCGGTCGTCTACTCCGGTGACGACGAGCGGTTCGACTACTTCTACAAGTTCGTCAGCAGCAAGCGGATGAAGCGCGGCACCTCCCGGGCCGTGCGCGAGCACAACCTCTCCCTGCTCGACGAGGGCACGCTGTACGTCGCCAAGCTCACCGGCGACTCCCCCGCCATCGAGATCGACGGCACGGGCAAGCTGCCGAAGGACGGCGAGTTCGACGGGAGCGGTCAGTGGATTCCGCTGGCCACCGCCACCGCCGACGGTGCCGTCTCGCACGTGGACGGGATGAGCGCCGAGGAGGTGTTCGTCTTCACGCGGCTCGCCGGTGACAAGGTGGGCGCGACGAAGATGGACCGGCCCGAGGACATCGAGCCCAACCCGGTGACGGGCAAGGTCTACGTCGCCCTGACCAACAACAGCAACCGCGGTGTCGGCTCCAACGCCAAGGCGGACGAGGCCAACCCCCGCAACGCCAACAAGCACGGGCACGTGCTGGAGCTCACCGAGCGCTGGAACCGGCCCGAGAGCACCAGGTTCGCCTGGTCGCTGTTCCTGGTCGCCGGTGACCCGGACGACCCGGCGACCTACTTCGCAGGGTTCCCGAAGGACGGCGTCAGCCCCATCTCCTGCCCGGACAACGTCGCCTTCGACCCCTACGGCAACCTGTGGATCTCCACCGACGGCGCCCAGCTCGGCTCGCACGACGGCCTGTTCGGCGTGGCGACCCGGGGCGAGCGGCGCGGTGAGCTGAAGCAGTTCCTGACCGTGCCGAAGGGCGCCGAGACCTGCGGTCCGATCATCCAGGACCGGCGTGTCCTCGTCGCCGTGCAGCACCCGGGCGAGATCGACGGCGCGTCCGTGGAGAAGCCCGCCAGCACCTGGCCCGACGGGCCCGGCAGCTACGTCCGGCCGGCGGTCGTGGCCGTGTGGCGTGCCGACGGCGGCGACATCGGCTGCTGACGGCATCTCACAGTGGGCAGGGGGCGTCCGGTGGGCGCCCCCTGCCTGTTTCCGGCCGCCGCTATCGGCTGTCGTGCAGCGTGAGGTCCGTGACGACCGCGCGGTGGTCGGTGTCGGCCAGGTCCAGGACGCGGGTGCGGTCGGCCGTGAACTGCCCGGACACCAGCACGTGGTCGATCTGTGTGCCGAAGGTCCTGGCGGTCGGGGCCGGCCAGGTGGCCGTGCGGTCTTCGCCGTCCAGGCGGGCGGCGTCGTAGAGGCCGGTGTCGAGGATGCGGCGGAAGGCGGCGTGGTCCTGGGAGGCGTTGAAGTCGCCGGCCAGGACCAGGGGGGTGCCGCGATCGGCGGCGGCCGCGTCGCGCACGGCGTCGAGCTCCCTGCTCCACAGGTCCACCTGGCCGGGTATCGGGGGCATGGGGTGGGCGAGCTGGAGCCGTACGGGGTGTCCGTCCACGTCGGCGATCGCGCCGGGCATGCCCATGGTGGCGCGGACGCCGTCCGTGGGCCGCAGCGGGTGGCGGCTGAGGATGACGGAGCCCTCGGAGCCGCCGCCCTCGACGGCGCGGCGGTGCGGGTAGTCCCGCCCCAGGTCCCGCTTCAGCCGCGCGTCGCAGGTGTACTCGCACTCCTGCACGAAGACGACGTCCGGTTTCTCGCGGCGGACGGCGGCGACCAGGGAGCCGGTGCCCTGGCCGAACTCGACGTTGGAGGTCAGCACGCGCAGCTCGGCGACCGGGCGGCCCGCGGGATCGCCCGTCTTGCCGTACGGCTCGATGAACCAGGCCAGCAGGCCGAGCAGGAGGACTCCCCAGGCCGTCCCGAGCCACCAGCGGGACAGCAGGGTGAGCAGCAGCGCCAGGGCCGTGGGCGCGAGCAGCCAGGGGAGGAAGGCGAGGACCTGCGGGACGGGTGTGATGCCGTCGCTGTCGGCGGTCCGGAAGCCGACGATCACGCTCACTCCGGCGAGCAGCAGGCCCGCGCACCAGGCGCCGAGCCGCCGTCCGGGGGGACGGCGGTCCGGCTCGTCGTCGGTGGCGGTCCACTCGGCAGCGGCGGTGTCCAAGGCCCGGCCTTCCGTTCACGGGGTGTGATGCCCGAATCCTCCCTCAAAGACGGGGCGGGGCGGGGGAAGGTTGCCGCTCGTCGACGCGGGCCAGGAATTCCGCCAGTGCCGCGTCGAACTCCGCCGGGCGTTCCAGGTTCGGCATGTGGGCCGTGCCGTCGATGACGTGCAGGGCCGACTCCGGGAGGGCCGCGTGCATGGCCCGGGCGTCGGAGACCGGTGTGTAGGTGTCGTCGGCGCCGACGACGACCAGGGCCGGGACGGAGACGCGGGTGAGCAGGTCGCCGTAGTCGGGGCGGCGGGCGCGGGCGCGCAGGGCCGCGGCGGCGCCCTCGGGGGACGTGGCCGTCATCATGCGGTGGACGTGCGCCTTGACCTCGGCCGGGGCGTAGGGGGCGACCATCCGCTCCAGGACCTCGTCGGCGTAGCCGCGCATGCCCTCCGCGAGGAGGCGGTCCGCCATGGCGTCGCGGTCGCGGACGCCCTGAGGGGTCTCGGCCGACGGGAAGGTGTCCGCGAGGACCAGGCCGCGGACGCGCTCGGGGAACAGGCGGTAGCAGTCCATGACGATCTGGCCGCCCATCGACAGGCCCGCCAGCACGCAGGACTCCACCTCCAGCTCGTCCAGCAGGGCCTCGATGTCCCGGGCGAAGGCGGAGAAGTCCGTGACGGCCGGGGTCGTCGGGGAGGCGCCGTAGCCGCGCAGGTCGGGGGCGATGACGCGGCGGGCCGTCGAGAACGTCCGGAGCTGCGGGGCCCACATGGTGCGGTCGAAGGGGTGGCCGTGGACGAGGACCAGGGGAACCAGAGGGACAACCGGCTGCCCGGGAGAGACGGGGCCTTTGTCCTCGTATGCGAGGAAGGGTGCCATGAGGTCGACCCTAGGCGGCCCAACTACTCGGTGCAATAAGATCTTTGCTCTCGGTGCAATCCAAGGGGGAGGCCGACCGATGGACGACTACCGGCGGGACTACCGGCGCATCGCCGACCGCATCGCCGACGACATCGCGGGCGGGCGGCTCAAGCCCGGGCAACGGCTGCCTCCGCAACGGGCGTTCGCACGGCGCCGGGGCATCGCCCCGTCGACGGCCGGGCGGGTGTACGCGGAACTGGTGCGGCGCGGGCTGGTCGTCGGCGAGGTCGGGCGCGGCACCTTCGTGCGGGCCGCTCCGGCCGGGCCGGTGGGGCAGGCGCTCATCGAGGCCGGTCCGGCCGGAGCGCCCGTCAATCTGGAGCTCAACTACCCGTCCGCGCCCGGCCAGCCGGAGCTGCTCGCCTCCGCGCTCGCGCCGTTGCTGCGCCCCGACGTGCTGGCCGAGGCCCTGCTCCCGGCGGCCGCCACCGGCACCGCGGCCGCCCGGGAGGCCGCGGCCGGCCTCCTCGCCACCCCGGGCTGGCGCCCCGGCCCCGAGCGGCTGCTGTTCACCGGCAACGCCCGCCAGGCCATCGCCGCCGTGCTGGCCTCCCTGGTCCGGCCGGGCGGCCGGGTCGGCGTGGAGCAGTTGACGTATCCGCTGGTCAAGGAGATCGCGGCCCGGCTGGGCATCACCCTGGTGCCGCTGGCCGGTGACGCGGCCGGGCTGCTCCCGGAGGCCATCGCCGCCGCGCACCGTTCGGCGCCGCTGTCCGCGCTCTACGTGCAGCCGACGCTGCACAACCCCACGTCCCTGACGACGAGCCGCACCCGGCTGCTGCAACTCGCCCGCCTCGTCCACGACCTGGACCTGCCCGTGGTCGAGGACCGCATCTGGTCCTTCCTCCACTCCCCCGGCGACCCCTTCGCCGTCCACGCCCCGGCGCTCACCCACGTCGTGGACGGCCTCTCCAAGCGGGTCGCCCCCGGGCTCACGGTCGGCTTCCTCGTCGTGCCGCCGCACCGGGTCGCCGCCGTGGCCGACGCGGTGCGCTCGGGCGGGTGGAGCGCGGGCCGGTTCGCGCTGGAGGCGGCCGTGCGGTGGGCCGCGGAGGGGACGGTGGCGCGGCTGGTCGAGGCCAAGCGGGCCGACGCGGCGCGGCGCCGGCTGATCCTCGCCGAGGAACTCGCGGGCTTCGCCGTACGGTCTGCCCCGCACGCCTACTTCGCCTGGTGGGAGCTGCCCGCTCCCTGGCGCGCGGACACCTTCACGGCCGCGGCCGCCGCGCACGGCATCGCCGTCACGCCCGGCCCCGCCTTCGCCGTCGCCCCCGGGCACACGCCGGACGCGGTCAGGCTCGGGCTCGCGTCGGCTCCGGAGCCGGATCTGCGGCGGGCCCTGCGGACCCTGGCGCACGTCGCCGCGCGGCGAGCCGGGGACCGTACCGTCCCGTGAGCCACGAGCCGAGCGCCACCGCGAGGCCCAGGGCGCACAGCAGCCAGGACACCGAGCGCAGGGTGGCCGTCAGGGCGTCGTAGACCACGCCCGCCGCCGGGCGGTGCGGGGCGTCGGGCAGGTCGGCGAGGGTGAGGCGGCGGCCGACCGCGACGGCGAGGACCAGCAGCGCGCCGCCCAGGGCCGTGCCGAGGCCGAGGGCGGTGACCGCGCGGCGGCGGCACGCGGCCAGGGCGATCCCGGCGACGGCGAGGGCGGCGGCGGTGAGCGGCAGCCAGAAGGCGGCGGTGTCCAGCACGTGGAACCCCTTGCGCAGTCGGTCCGCGTCCGCGGCCGGGAGCACCGGGACGCGCAGGTGCGTGACCGGGATGCGGTGGGCGAACGGCACGTGGTCGTCGGAGAGCCGGTGTTTGACCCGGCTGACGACCGGGGCGATGTCGACGGTGACCGGGCCCGGGGGCGCGGCCTCGTCGCGCAGGGTGCGCAGCACGGCGGTGTGGACGGCCCGGTTCGCCGCGTCCCAGCCGGTGCGGTACGCCTCGGTCCGGGTGAAGGACCGCACCGCGTCGCGCACGAAGGGTTCCACCGCGCCCCGCAGCGGACCGGTGTCGAACTCGTGTCCGGCCTCCCGCATGAACCCGTCCCCGACGGCGTCCGCCACCGCGTGCCGCACGTCCGGGTCGGCGGCGAGCGGCGCCATCGTGCGGACGTAGCGGCCGGTGTCGGTCAGCCCGTGCGCCGCCCAGGACGCCAGCGCCCCGAACGGCAGGAGCAGGCACGCGAGGGCCAGCAGAACGGCCGACAGGACGTTCCGCGGTCGTGGGGGCGCCGCCTTCTCCGGTACGGACGCCCGGTCGCGCTCGGACACCCCTCCAGGCAAGGCGGACCGGGCCGGGCCCGCGAGCGGGATGACTGCATTCGGGCCCCCAGGGCTCCCCGGACGGGCGTCCGGTGGTCCGGGGAGCCCTGCCGGCTCCGGATCAGTCGACGCGGCGGCCCGCGGCGTCCTCGTGCGTGTAGTAGCGGTAGAACAGCGTCACGAGGACGCCCGCCCCGACCACCACCCCCAGCCCGGCGGACTTGAGCACGGAGTCGTCGGACTGGCTGATGAGGAAGCCCACCGCGCAGCCCGTGAACACGAACCAGGCCAGCGCGTGCAGCTCGCGCCCGAGCCTGGGGGCCACCTCCCACAGGGCGGCGAACAGCACGGCGAACACGAGCGCCGTGAGGAAGCCGAACAGGAGGTTCCAGCCCGTGATGGGCCCGGAGTCGCGCCGGTTGGCGGCGGCCCAGTAGCCGTAGATCAGCCCGAGGACGACGGGGAGCGCGACCTTCGCTGCGGCGTGGGTCCGCGCGCCGAAGACGTCGGGCCTGCGCCGCTGCCGGGTCACCCTGCGTGAGGCGGGTGCCGCGTGAGCCATGAGAGCTCTCCTCTCTCTCTGCCCCTGCTTCCAGAGCACACCGCCGCGGCGGTGCGGGCAAGTCGGCGGAGCGCCCCGCACCGCGACAACGGGGGCGAAGCACCCGAAGGCGGGCGTTTGCGGTCCTGGGGCTCACCTTCGCAGCCGCAGCGGTTACGGTGCTGACGTACGTGATCGACACAGGGGGAGGGGCGATGCCCGGAACCGTGCTGCTGCTGGCGGCCTCACCGGTGGGCAGGGGGCGCCTGGTGGACGCCGCCTCCGTGCTCCCCGTCCTGGCCGCCGTGCCGCCCGCCGTGCTGGCCGGTACGGACACCGCGAACGTCGTCGAACTCGCCGACCCGCTGGAACCACAGGCCGTCCTCACCCGGCTGCGGGCCGCCGCCGCGGCCCCCGGACCGCTCACCGTGTACGTCACCGGGCAGCTCCAGCTCGACCGCCGCCAGCGCCTGCCCCACCTCGCGCTGGCCCGCACCACCCCCTCCACCGCCCGCTACACGGCCTTCCCCTGGCACTGGTTCCGGGAGGAGCTGCGGCTGCGGCCCGCCGGGGCCACGACCCTCCTGCTCGACCTGCACGCGGACGCCGAGACCTGGGAGCTGCTGCGGAGCACGCCCCTGGACTCGGGGCGGGGCAACGCCGTCCACGGGCGGATCGCGCCGCCGCCCTCCAGACGCACGGTCGCGGCACCGGCGTACATGAAGGCCGTCGCGACGATCCTGCGCAGTGGATTCCGGCCGCCGACGGAGCAGTTGCACCAGCAGGCCCTGGCCCGGATCGCGCCCGAGAGCGCGGGCGCCGACCTCGTGGTGAGCACACCGGGCCCGACGGCCGGGGACCCGCACGCCGCCATCACCGCCGCCGTCCAGGCCGGCCGCCACTCCGACGCCGACGCGCTCGCCGCCCGGCACGAGCAGGCCGCCGTGGCCGCGCACGGGCCCGCCTCCGAGGAGGCCCTGCACTGGGCCGAGGTACGGGCCGACCTGGCGATGTTCGCCGGGGACGCGGCGCGCAGCTGCCGCACCTGGCTGACGATCGCCACCGCCCGCCTGAACGCCGGTCAGGCGCCGGACGCGCCCGCCGTCGAGGCCGCCGTGGACCGGGCCCACCACCAGTGGGGCCAGGTCCACGACACCCCCCGCGCCCGCGAACTGGGCGCCGCCCTCGCCCAGTTGCGGGGACGGGTCCCCGGGCGGCGCGAGGGGGCGCTCGACCATGTGCAGCGGCAGCTGAGGCAGTTGCAGACCCAGCCCTGAACACGCGTGCGCCGTGTGCGCCTGGCGTGAAGGGGGCGTGCAATCGCTTGCACGGGTCGCGTCACAGGTCTGCCGCCGAGGCCCGACCCGGTGTCATGATGGCGAGCATGACAGAGGGGGAGCGAGTGGCTGTCTTAGGCGTACGCGTGCGGCTGGGCGCCGGCGCGACCGCGGACGATGTGAGAGCCCTGAAGACGTGGCTGGAGCGCGAGGAGTCGCTGGAGGAACTCGTCTCCACAGGGCAACTGACCATCGAGGAGCAGGCCGGGACGGAGGGGGCCGACGGGCGCCTCGGGCCCGACCTCGAGCTCGTGCTGAAAGTGCTCGGTGACGTCGTCACGGTCGCGGCCCTGACCGAGTACACCGCCCGCGCGGTGAAGACCTGGGCGAACAACCGCCGCAGGCTCCAGGGCGGCGATCCCGATCCACAGATCCGCTCGCTGGACCCCGACGGGGAGTAGGCCGGTGAGCCGCTTCGACCCGCGCGGCAGAGTGAACCGGGCGCTGCTGGTCGGTGTGTCCGAGTACGACCACACGGCGCCGGATCCGCAGGGCGTCAACGGCCAGCTCCCCGCCGTGCTGCGCAACCGGACGGCACTCGAGAACGCGCTGAACCGAGGCCATGTGTTCGGCACGGGCGAGGTGCGGGCCCTGGCCTCGCCGACCCCGGACGACTTCACGGGGGCACTGCACCGCGCCTGCGAAGAGGCCAGGGGGCTGCTCCTGCTCTATTTCGCCGGGCATGCCGTCACCTCCACCTCCGGCAACGAACTGCACCTGCAGATGCGCACCGCGCGGGTGCTCACCGGCAACGGGCTGCCCGGCTCGGTCAGCTTCAGCGAGGTGCTGGGCGAACTCGTCGAGAGCAAGGCCGAGCAGGTGGTGGTCATCCTCGACTGCTGCTACGCCGGCAACGCCGCTGGCGTCTGGCACCGCTTCGACGACCCGAAGCGGAAGAAGCACAAGATCCTGCTGCTGATGAGCGTGCAGCCCAACCGCTGCATCCTGGGCGGGGACGCCGACGTCGCGACGCCGTTCACCCGCGAGATGGTGCGCGTCCTCGACGAGGGCGGGGAGGTGTGGCTCTCCAAGCTGTACGACGCGGTGAAGCAGCGGATGGCCGCGGCGAAGTACAAGGCGGAGGACAACGACTCGCAGCGGCCGCAGGCGCTCGCGCCCCCGTGGGACCCGGACGCGGACGTGCTGCTGGCGGCGGGCCCCATCTCGTCACGGCCGATCCAGGAGCCCTCCTGGTTCCGGCGTGTCGTCATCGCCGCCCGCAAAGCCGCCCAGCGGCTCGGCCGCACCGCCCTGTCGGCCCTGCTCGCGCTCATCGCCACCGGCGCCGGCGGCTACGGCGTCCTGGTCCTGACCGGCGACTCCGGCCCCTGCGAACCGCCCCTGGAGCTGCGGGTCCTCACCGATCCGGACCTGGAGCCGGCGATGCGGGCGGCGGCGGACGCCTATCTGGCCTCGGCGGCCAACACCACCGACGAGGGGTGCCGGCGCAGCGGCATCACCCCCTACAGCGCGGGTGCCGCCCACGTGGTGACCGCCCTGGGGGAGCGGTCCGACCCGTGGCAGCAGCCGCGTGACGACGTCAATCCGCAGCGGGACATCGGCCCGCAGCCGGACGTGTGGATCCCCGCGACCCGCGCGGACGTCGGCCGGGCCGAGGAAGCACAGGTGGAACGCGTCTTCGCCCGGCTGGAGCCGGACGCCGAGCCGTTCGCGTACTCGCCGGTCGTGCTGGCCGTCCCGAAGGACCTCGGTGCCGGCCTCCCGCCCACCGGGCGGTCGCTGACGGAGCTGGTCAGTGCCTTCAAGCAGGCCGACCCCAAGGCCGAAGTGCGCAGGCCCGACCCCGAGTTCAGCGACGCGGCGCTGCTGGCCACGGCCGGGCTGTACGGCGCCGGGGCCGATGTGCGCGGCGCCGAACAGCTCGTCGACCGGGCCGGGCGGCCCGAGTCCTCGGCCGTCAGGCTGCTGTGCACACTGCCCGAGGACGACGCCGCGGACGGCCGCAGCGCGGTCCTCGTCCCGGAGTTCCTGCTCAGGAGCGGTGTCGGCTGCCACTCGGTCACGCGCGCCGAGCGCACCGCCCTCTACCCCGACGACGTGCCCGGTCTGGAGCCGACGTTCGTGCGGGTGCGCTGGGAGGGCGGTGACCAGGACGAGCAGGCACGCGACGACGAGGTGGACCGGTTCCGTGACTGGCTGACGGGCGAGGACGGCCGGAAGGTGCTCGGCGAGCACGGGTTCAGGTCCGCGACGGGCGCCCGCGGCCTGCTCGGCGGGAAGGCGGACGACCACGGACTGGAAACCTCCGTCCCGCCGGCGGACCCCGCCGACGCGACACAACTGGACCGGACACTGGAGCTGTACGGCAACGCCCACGGGCCCGGCCGGGTGCTGTACCTCCTCGACAGCTCCGGCTCGATGGCCGGCCTGTGGGACGGCCCCAGCGGCGGCCCCGGCATCCTCAAGCAGACGCTGAAGGGACTCGGCCGGGGGGACGAGTACGGGGTGTGGGCGGTGCACGGCCTGGAGGGCCGCACCCACACCGAACTGCTGGACTTCGGCACGCACTCCCGCGCGCGGGCGGAACAGGCCCTCAAGACCGGCAAGGGAGGCGCCGAGGTGCGGGACGCGGAAGCCGATCCGGGCGCCGCCCTGCTGGACGCGCTGGCGTTCATGCGGGAGCGCGGTGCCTCCGACGAACGACCGCAGCTGATCGTCTACCTCGGCGACGGCGAGGACGACGAGCGCCTCAGCGGCGACCGCCTCCGCGAGGTGGAGGAGCGGGCACGCGCCTCCGGGGTGCCCGTGGTCATGGTGACGCTGAACAGCGGGGGCTGCGACCGGGACCGCCCCGGCACACGCGTCGCGGAGGCCGCCCAGGGCCGCTGCCTGGACGCCGGGGACGACCTCGTCCCCGCGCTGCGCGACGAGGTCGCCCGCATCGGAAGGGGGGAGGAATGATGGCCCGGCGCCTGCCCGCCGCCGTACTGGCGCTGCTGTCCCTGCTGTCCCTGGCCGCCTGCACCGGCGGTGACGTCCGCGAAGAGCCGACGGCAGCCGACGAGCGCCGCCGGATCGTGGTGGCCAGCGGCCAGGACGTCACCGGCAAGAACGGCATACGGCAGCAGCTCATCGACGCCTGGAACGCCGCGGAGGGCGCGCAGGGCTACGAGGCCCGCCTGGTGGAACTGCCCGGCTCCGCCGACCAGCAGCGCAGCCAGCTGCTCGGCGCCCTCCAGTCCGGCAGCGCCGACTACGACGTGGTGAACCTGGACGTCACCTGGGTCCCGGAGTTCGCCGAGGCGGACCTGATCCGCCCGCTGACCGACGCGGCCGTCAAGGCGCCCGACGACATCATCCCCTCCGTCGACAGCACGTCGTACTGGGACGGCAAGCGGTACGCGGTCCCCTTCAACAGCGACGCGGGCCTGCTGTACTACCGCAAGGACCATCTGCGCGAGGCCGGCGTCTCCCGGACCGACCTCGGCGACGACGAGCTGACCTGGGACGAGCTGCGGCGCATGTTCGACGCCGTGAACGGCGTCGGCACCCAGGCGGACTGGACCACCCAGCTCGCCGCCTACGAGGGCCGGACCGTCAACGCGATCGAGGCGTTCGCCTCGGCCGTGCCGGGCTTCGAACTGACCGACGCGGACGGCGGGTACACCGCCGACGAGGAGCAGTTGACGGCCGGGGTGACCGAACTCCGCGAGCGCACGGTGTCGCCGTACACCCTCAAGGACACCTCCGCGTCCCGCGAGGCCGAATCGCTCAGCGCCTTCGCCGAGGGCCGCACGACGTTCCTGCGGCACTGGCCGTACGTCTACCCCACCCTGTCCGAGACCTTCAAGGCGGACCTCGGGGTGGCCCGGCTGCCCGGCAAGGCCGTGCTGGGCGGCCAGAACCTGGCCGTCACCTCCGCCACCACCGAGCAGCGGGCCGCGAAGGCCGCCGAGCTGATCGCGTTCCTCACCGACCCCGACAGCGAACGCTGCCTGCTGCGCGCCGGGTTCGCCGCGACCCGCGTCTCCGCCTACCAGGAGACCGGCACCGCCCCCGCGTGCCGGCACGCCCATGCCTACGCCGAGGGCCCCTCGGCGTCCCCCACGGGGGAGAGGGCCCAGCGCACGGCACCCGACCGGCTGGCGGGCGGCCTCAGCTACTCCCGCGACATCCTGCTCCCGGCCCTCCGCGAGGCGGTCCATCGCCCGCGCACTCCCCTGTACGGCGCGGTCAGCCAGACCCTCATCACGGAACTGGACGCCCTGTACGGTCCGCGGGCCGAAGCGGACCCGCCGGGCGACGCGGAGTTGGCGAAACGCCTGCACGCGGCATTGCGTAAAGTCTTGTCCAACCAGTGATGTTCACAATTTCGCCATTGCATACGCGTCCGCCCCGTGCGTAGCCTCTTTACCGCACTGACCATGCAACTCAGCAAAACGGGGACGGACTTCGTGAGCATACGAAGCAAGGGAATATCCACTGTCATCGCTTTCGCCATGACGGGCGCGCTGTGCTGCGCCGGGGCGCAGGCGGCCAATGCGGCTCCGGCTCAACCGGAAGTACGCGCCGGAGCGGACGAGATCTGCGCGGTCCTCGGGATCGGCAGTGGCGCGGCGGGCCTTTCCAAGGCCCTGGCCAAGGGGGCTTCCTGGGTGGGGATCGGCGCCAGTATCGGGTGCTACGCCTACACCAAGGCCAAGGAGGCCACGCCTGCGCAGAAGCGGGCCGCCATGATCGCGTCCTACAAGAAGTACCAGGCGATGAGCGACCTCAAGAAGCTGGACGCGCTCGGCTATTACTGCCGTAAGAAGGACAGCGGCGGTGGCGGCGGCACCGACGTCGCCCCCGCCACTCCGACCGTGAAGGTCGGGTACCGCGACATCAGGATGAAGGGCGTGACGTACAAGTGCACGGCGACCGGGGACTGACCGGACGTCGCGGCCCGGGCCACGGGGAACGCCTGCTGTTCTCCCTGGCGCTGGTCGTGGTGAGCCTGTTGTGGATCGGCCAGGACATGGCGGCGTGGGCGACGGCGACGTGTGCCGTGGGCGCGGTCGGCGGGGCGCTCGGGGCGTGCTACTTCGGGTGGCGCTTCGTCCGCTCGCGCGGGGACGCGCACTAGTCAGCCGGGGTGGGCCGCCGGCCGGGGCCGCGATCCGGGCGTCTGACGATGAGGCGACCGGATCAGCAGGTCGCGGAGGATACGGCGGCCCTTCTCGTCCAGACCGGCGAGGAACCGTTCCTGGTCGGCGGGCATCACGGCCCCCGCGAAGGCGACGAGGTTGGCGTAGCGCTTCACGAGGTGGGGCTCCGACTGGAACAGCTCGGCGTAGCGCGAGAGGGGACGCCGGGACGCCTGCTGGGCCTGCTCGAGCACGCCGGTGGGGGAGACCCTGGGACCCATCTCCCTGCCGACGGCGAGCCGGGCCAGCACGCCCAGTGACGCGTAGAGGTCCTCGGCACACAGATAACCGAACTGGTCGCACGTGTAGGTCGCGGAGCGCCGGTAGGGAAGCATCCAGGGGTCGATGAACGCCAGCCACTTCAGATAATCGAGAATGAGCACGGACAGCGCCAGCCGCCCGTGCCGGGCCTTGAGCCAGGCGATGAAATTGCCGAGCATGAAACGCAGGGACGCGGGGCCGTCTTCCTGGAGGGCCGCCGCGAATTCTCCTTTGATGAGGAGGACCCGCGTCCCGAGCATGCTGGTCACTTCCATTTTCCCGTCGACTTCGTCGAGGATGTAGACGTCGATCGGGCGGTGGTAGTCGAGCCTTCGTCGGAGTTCGGCGATTTCCGCGTGGATCTCCGGAAAGCTGTCCGGTGTCACCTTGATCGCACGTCCGAGAAGCTCGGCTTTCCGGAGCCTGTGGAAGAGCCACTCGGAACCGATGACGACGAGGATCGCCAGCAACAGATACAGAATTCCCGCACCTCCCCCCGCCGTCATCGCGATGATCAGGAAGATGAAGAAGCCGGTCCACACGCTGCCCACGGCGAGTACGAGCCTGGTGCGTTCATGCGGGTGTCGTGCGAGCGAGTACCGGACCTGCGGCGGGGCGTCCGGAGCAAAGGGATGGGCCATGATGTCTCAGCTCCCTCCGTCCCATTCTCCTCCTGACGTGCCCTTTTCGCCTGCCGGGGAGGGGGTTGTCAGTGGGCGTCGGTGACCGTCTGGGGGGCCTGTTGCGCTTCCACGGCCCGTGCCGGTCCCGTGTTCGCCGCCAGCAGGAGTGTCGCGACGGCGACCACGGCGGCGGCGAAGCCTCTGGCGTACCGCTCGGCGGTGCGTGTGCGTTCGAGCACGGCGACCTCGCAACAGGGGCGGCGACTATGACGGCGGAGTATTAAGCGTGTCCAACACTGCCGCTTAACACTCCGTTTAACCTAGGGGCTGTCCAGGCCGAACGGCAAGAGGCGCAGGGGGAGTTGGCGTGGGGGAGCGTGACGATCCGGGGACCATCGGCCGCCGGGTGCAGCGGTTGCGTGTCGAACGTGGGCTGACACAGAGGCAGTTGGCGGAGCCGGTGTACACGCCCGCCTACATCTCCACCCTGGAGTCCGGCCGGGTACGGCCCTCCGACGACGCCCTGCGGCACCTCGCCGGGCGGCTCGGCGTCGCCTTCGACGAACTCGCCAGCGGGCACTCGGCGCGGCTCGTCACCGAGCTGCGGCTGCGGCTGACCGAGGCGCAGCGCACCCTCGCCGTCGGCGAGGCCGAGGCCGCGGCGGAGCAGTACGCCGGGCTGCTCGGCGAGGCCGAGACGCACAACGTGGCCGCGGAGCAGGCCGCCGCGCTGCTCGGGCTCGGCGAGTGCGCCCTGGAGACCGGCGAGCTGGAGGCGGGACGGCAGTACTTCGAGCGGGCCGAGGCCTGCCTCGCCGGGGCACCGCTGCCCGCCCGCGTCCCGGCCCTGCGCGGCCGGGCCGTCGCCCACTACCTCGCCGGTGAACTCCGCTACGCCGTCTACCTTCTGGAGACCGCCCTCGACGAACTCAACCGCGGCGGCCTGCACGACCCGGACGCCCTGCTGCTGCTCTACGCCAGCGCCATCGGCCCGTACATGGACATGGGCGCGCACGCCCGCGCCGCCCAGGCGGCCGAGTTCGCCCTGGCGCTCGCCCCGCAGTCCGGCGACCCCGCCCTGGTCGCCCGCATGCACCGCTCGGTCGCCCGCACCCTGGTCGCCGAGGGCCGCCTCGCCGAGGCCGACGCCTCGCTGGCCAAGGCCGCCGAGCTGTACCGGAGCCTGCAGATCCGCACGGAACTCGCCAACTGCCACTGGATGCGCGGCTACGTCTACGCCCAGGACGGGCGACTGGAGCGCGCGGAGGAGGAGCTGCGCGAGGCCCTCGGCATGCTGTCGGCCAGGCGGGCCGCCCTGTACAGCAGCCAGGTCACCGTCGAACTGGCCGACGTGCTGCACCGGCGCGGCCGGTCCGACGAGGCCGCGGCCCTGCTGCACGACGTCCTCGGGCACCTCTCCCCCGAGCGCGGCGCCGTCCACTCGGCCGCCGCGCACCGGCTGCTCGGCATCATCGCCGAGGACGCCCGCCGCACCGAGGAGGCCGAGGAGCACTACGTCCGCGCCCTGAGCCTGCTGGAGCGGGCGGGCGCGGCCGGGGACCTGGCCGACCTGTGCCGGCTGCTGGGCGACCTGCTGCGGCGCACCGGGCGGGTGGAGGCGGCCCTGGACGCCTACCGGACGGGCCTCGGGCCCCGTACGGCCCCCGGCACGACCACCCTCGGGCCCGCGCCCGCACAGCCTCCTCTCTGAGGAAGCACGGGCGTCGCACAGCCGTGCGGGTTAGCCTCCTGCGGGGATGTGAACGACCAGGGCGGGGCGCGTGGAGAACCAACGGACGGTGGCCGACGGCATACGGCTGGGCCTGCGGGCCCTGGTGTACGCCGTCCTCGGGGGCGCCGCGCTGATCGCCGTGGTGACGGTGGTGTCGGTGCTCGGGCCGATGGTCGCGCTCGACCTGTACACCCCGCCGGTCGCGGCCTGGTGGACGGTGTTCACCGCGATCGCCGTGCAGGGCGTGCCCTTCCTGCTGCTGGGCACGGTCGTGTCGGCGGCGATCGGGGCGTTCGTGCCCGAGCGGGTCTTCACCCGGCTGCTGCCCCGCCGCGAGGCGCTCGCCGTGCCGGTCGCGGGAGCGGCGGGCGTCGTGCTGCCGGGCTGCGAGTGCGCGTCCGTGCCGGTGGCGGGGAGCCTGATGCGGCGGGGTGTCGCCCCGGCCGCCGCGCTCGCCTTCCTGCTGTCGGCGCCCGCCATCAACCCCGTCGTCCTGGTGGCGACCTCGGTCGCCTTCCCCGGGCAGCCGGAGATGGTCCTCGCCCGGCTGGCCGCCTCGCTCGCCACGGCCGTGGCGATGGGCTGGCTGTGGGCGCGGTTCGGGCGGGAGGAGTGGCTGCGGCCGCCGAAGCGGAGCGGCGCGCCCGGGCCGGGCGGCGGGCCGCGCGCCTTCGTCGCCGGGCTCCAGCACGACTTCCTGCACGCGGGCGGCTTCCTGGTGGTCGGCGCGGCGGCCGCGGCGACCTTCGCGATCGTCGTGCCGCGGTCGGTGCTGGAGGTGTTCACCGGTTCGGCCTGGCTGTCGGTGCTGCTGCTCGCCCTGCTGGCGGTGGTGCTGTGCGTGTGCAGCGAGGCCGACGCGTTCGTGGCGGCGTCGCTGAGCGGCTTCTCGCCGACCGCGCGGCTGGCGTTCATGGTGGTCGGGCCGATGGTGGACCTGAAGCTGATCGCCCTGCAGACCGGCACGTTCGGCAGGGCCTTCGCGCTGCGGTTCTCGGCCGCGACCTGGGTGGTGGCCGTGGCCGCCAGCGTCCTGGTGGGGTGGTGGCTGCTGTGAGGCGTTACGGACCGGCCGTGCTGCTCGCGCTCGTCGGGGCGGCGATCCTGCGGGTGTCGGCCTTCAGCGAGCTGTACCTGCGGTACGTACAGCCGGGGTTGCGGCCCTACCTGGTGGTGTCCGGGGCGTCGCTGGTGCTGCTGGGAGTGGTGGTGGCGGTGCTGACGCGGACGGCGGGGAAGCGGGACCACGACGACGACCCCGACCAGGACCTTGACGACCAGCACCTGGACGACCAGGACCACGGTCACGGTCATGACCACGGCCCCGCCGGCCCCCGGGTCGCCTGGCTCCTCACCCTCCCCGCCCTCGCCCTGCTGCTCTTCCCGCCGCCCGCCCTCGGCTCCTACAGCGCGCAGCGCGAGGCGGACCAGCGGGCGGCCCGGGGCGTCGGCAGCTTCCCGGCGCTGCCGTCCGGCGACCCGGTCGACCTCACGCTCGGAGAGTTCGGCTCCCGGGCGGTCTACGACAGCGACCGCTCCCTGCGGGGGCGCACCGTCCGGCTCACCGGCTTCGTCACCCGGGACGGCGACGGCACCTGGTACGTCACCCGCCTCCTCGTCTCCTGCTGCGCCGCCGACGCGACGACCGCCAGGGCCGAGGTCCGCGGCGCCGACGCCCCGCCCGAGGACACCTGGGTCACGGTCACCGGCACCTGGCGCCCCGAGGGCGCGCCGGGCTCGGACGCCGCCTGGCCGCCGGTCGTCGACGCCGCGTCCGTACGGCAGGTGGCGCAGCCGGACAACCCGTACGAGAAGCGCTGACGACGAGCCCCGCGGCGACGGCCCGGCACGGGTTTCGCCCTACCCGCCTCGGGTAGTCGGGGCTCGATTCCGGGAGGGCGGTCGCGCGCCGTACCTCGCCGCACCCAGCCAGGGGCCCGCCCCGGAAGACCGTCAAGCGTGCAGGCCGCGGTGATCAGAGGAGGCGGTTGTCGTGCGGCCCAGGGACGACCCAGGCGCCCCCGGGGGCGACCACGGTCCCCGCGGCACCGGGGGCGGCGACCTGGACCTGGACGGGGCCCGGGCCGCCGACGTGATCGCCAGAGGTGTGCGCGGGGCCGAGCCCGGGGAGGTGCCGGGGCGGCTGTGCGAGGTGGCGGTCGAGCTGCTGCCGGTGACCGGCGCCAGCGTGTCGCTGCGCAGCGACGGCATGCCCGTACGGCTGAGCGCGAGCAGCGCGCACGCCGCGCACCTGGCGGAGATCCAGGCGACCCTGGGCGACGGCCCCTGCCAGAGCGCGCTGGAGGCGGGCGAGCCCGTGCTGGCCTGCGATCTGACCACGGGACGGGACGCCGGACGCTGGCCGGTCTTCGCCCAGCAGGCGACGGCGGCCGGGGTACGGGCGGTGTACGCGGTGCCGCTGGGCAGCGACGCGGTGTGCGTGGGCACGCTGGACCTCTACCGGGACAGGCCGGGCGGCCTCACCGACCGCCAGTTGCACGTGGCCCGGCTCGTGGCCGGTGTCATGACGGTGGCCCTGATGGCGCTCCCCCGCGAGGACGAGGCCGAGGCGCGGGGCGGGGAGCCCTGGCTGGGCGGGCTGGCCGCCGACCATCACGAGGTCTGCCAGGCCGTCGGCATGATCATGGCGCAGCTCGGCGTCGGCGCCGACGACGCCCTGGCGCGGCTGAGGGGTGACGCCTTCGCCCGCGGGTGCACGGCCCTCGACGTGGCCCGTGACGTGATCGCCCACCGCAGGCGCTTCGACCGGGACTGACGTGACGGAGGGGCCCGGGGCGTCAGATCTGCGCCCGCCCCTTCGCGCCGATCTCCACGAGCCGCTGCGTACCGAGCTCCACGGCCTGCTGGGTGACCTCCGCGTACACCTCGTCGAGACCGCCGTGGGTGAGGACGATGGCCTCCTCGCCGACCCGCACGGCGGCGAGGTCCATGGTCAGGTACGTCAGCTCCCCCTCCTCCGTCTCGCCGGCCAGCGTCACCCGCAGGGCCTGGCGGGCGTCCCCCACGGGCGGCAGCGGCAGGTCGCGGACCTCCACGCCCTGGACCACGCCGCGGACGGTCGTGGCCGTGAACTGGCCGCACCTGCCCGGCAGCGACTTCAGCCACTCCAGGGCGCGGTCCACGTCCGCGGGCGGATAGGCGGCGACCTGGTAGCGCACCTGGGCGTCGGTCTCCCCGTCGTCCAGCGCGGACATCGCGTGCGGGCCCTTCGGGACGCCGAGGAGCTCCTCCGTGTACAGGGCGTCGAGCAGCCGCTGGCAGTCCTGGTCGTCCGTGGTCGCCTTGAGCAGCCCGTCCCGCCAGGTCCTGGCGCCCCGCGTCGGGCCCCACGGCTCCCCCAGGTCGGCCTCGGTGATCAGGGCCGCCCGGGCCTGCGCCTCGGTGAGCGCGCCGCCCGGCCCGGCGGGCTGTTCGACGGCGGGCGAGGCGGCGGAGGCCGAGGCGGAGAACCAGCGCGGGCGCGGCCCGTCGTCGACGGAGCAGCCGGCCGTGGCCAGCAGGGCGGTCACGGACAGCGCGGAGGCCAGGAGGGCACGGGCGGCGGCCGGCGGGTGGGACATCGGGGTGCCTCCTGGTGGGGCGGGCCCGGTGGGAGCGGGCGGGCCGAGATCGGGCACTGCTCTTACGGCACCGGATCGGGTACTGCTCATACGGCACCACCGCGCCCGCCCGCCCACCAGCGCGACGGGCCGTCCGGGTGAGACCACGGCGCGGCACAGCCGCGGCGACCCGCCCGGGAGCGCAAAATCCGCCCGCCACGGAGCCGAGCGGGAACGGAAACGACGTCGCGCCGGGGGGCAGGCGGAGGTGGGGAGGTCGTTCGCGCCGGGGGCGGCCGGGGACGGTCCTTCGCCCCGGAGTCGAGCGGGTACGGGAAGTTGGTCGCCCCGGCGCCGAGCGGGGGTGGGGAAGTCCACCGGCCCACAGTCGAGCGGGGTTGGGGAACGTCCGCCGCCCCGGAGTCGAGCGGGTACGGGAAGTTGGTCGCCCCGGAGTCGAGCGGGTACGGGAAGTTGGTCGCCCCGGGGTCGAGCGGGTACGGGAAGTCCGTCGCCCCGGCGCCGAGCAGGGACGGGAAAATCCGTCGACCCGAGGTCGGTCCCCTTGCTACGGTCCCGTCCATGCAGCGCGCCCAGCCGTTCCCGTTCCGCACGACGACGCCGGAGAGTGTCCCGGCGCGCTGACAGCTGACGTGAGTGTCCGAAGCCCCGGGGCGAGTGCCCCGGGGCTTCGTCGCGTGGTGCTCGTCCCAGATCCGGAGGAGCCACCATGCACGACCACCGCCGACTCGGCCGTGAACTGGACCTGTTCGACACCGACCCGCTGATGGGCGCGGGGCTGCCGTACTGGCTGCCCGACGGCGCGCTCGTGCGGCACACCCTGGAGGAGTACATCCGCGAGGCGGAGCGGCGGGCCGGCTACCGGCACGTGTACTCGCCCGTCCTCGGCAAACGCGAGCTGTACGAGATCTCCGGCCACTGGGACCACTACGGCGACGACATGTTCCCGCCGATGGAGCTGGGCGCCGAGCAGGTCCTGCTGCGTCCCAGCCTCTGCCCCCACCACGCCCTGATCTACCGCTCCCGCTCCCGCAGCTACCGCGAACTCCCCCTGCGCATGGCCGAGCTGGGCGGCATGTACCGCTCGGAGCTGTCCGGCGTGCTCGGCGGACTGACCCGGGTGCGGTCCATCACCCTCAACGACGCCCACATCTTCTGCACCCTGGAGCAGGCCGTGGAGGAGGCCCGGGCGGCACTGGAGCTGATCGGCCGCGCCTACGCCGACCTGGGCATCAGCGCGTTCCGCCACCGCCTCTCGCTGCCCGGCGAGGGCGGCAAGTACGTGGCCGACCCGGACCTGTGGCGGCGGGCCACCGCCCTGCTCCGGGAGGTCCTGGACGGCTCCGGCATCCCCTACGAGGCCGCCGAGGGCGAGGCGGCCTTCTACGGCCCGAAGATCGACGTGCAGATCACCGACCCGGCCGGGCGGGAGGCCACCCTGTCCACCGTCCAGATCGACTTCCACCAGCCCGAGCGCTTCGACCTGCACTACATCGGCGCCGACGGGGCGAAGCACCGCCCGGTGATGGTGCACCGCAGCATCATCGGCAGCGTGGAACGCGCGGTCGCCCACCTCATCGAGGCGCACGGCGGCGCCTTCCCGCCGTGGCTGTCCCCGGTACAGCTGGTGGTGCTGCCGGTCGGGGAGGAGCAGGCCGGGCACGCCCACGCCCTGGTGGAGCGCGCCCACGGGCTCGGACTGCGGGCCGAGGTCGCCGGGCCCGAGCAGGGCACCCTCGCCGCCCGGATCCGCGCGGCCCGGCTGGTGCCGTACCAGGCGGTGATCGGCGGGCGCGAGGCCGACGCCGGCCTCGTGGCACCGCGCCTGCGGGACGGGCGCCGGCCCGATCCGCTGCCGGACGAGGAGCTGCTGCGGCGCATCGCGGACCGGGTGGCGGCGCGCGGAACCCTCCTGTGGGAAGCGGCGTAGGACGGGACGGGGTCAGCGCGGGGCGTCCAGGAGACCGGTGATCTGGTCGTGCAGCTCGTGCGGCAGGTCCAGCGCCCAGCGTCCGGCCGCCTCGCCGGCCAGGTCCCGGCTCCAGCGCCAGCTCTCGCGCGCGGCCCTGCGCACCTCCTGCTCGCGGGCGGTGGCCGTGACGGCGACGTAGCGCTCGCGGTCGGCGGCCGGCAGCTCCTGCTCCAGGGCGCGGCTGGGGGTGAGCCAGTGGGCGGTGCTGTCCCGCAGCAGGCGGCAGAGCTGGAGCTGCAGCGGGGCGACGACGATGTGCAGCACCGCGTGGGCGCGGGCGATCTCGCCGCGGGCCAGGACGTGGGCGACCATCAGCGTCCAGTTGGCCAGTTCGTCGGTGAGCTGCCGGGCGGTGGACACCGGCTCGCGCGGGCGGAGCTCGGCCAGTTGCCGGGCGGCCCGCGTCAGCCGTCCGGTGCGGTCGAGCAGGACGGCGTCGTCGGGCCGGGGCAGGTGGATCTGGCCCTGCCAGGTGGGGACTTCGTCGATGCCGGGGCCCGCGGGGGTGAGGTGGAACTCGCCGCGCATGAGGTCGTCGAAGACGACGGCGAGGATGCCCCACATGTTGGTGTACGCGAGCCGGAGCGGCGCGAGCTGCTCCAGGAAGGCGCGGCCGTCGAAGCCGTCGGCCTGGTCGTCCCGGATGTAGAGGTAGGCCTCGATGTCGGAGTGGGCGTCGGCCTCGCCGACGGTCCACGAGCCGTAGAGCAGGACGCCCTCCAGGCGGGGGTCGGCGTGGGCGAGTTCGCGCAGGCGGTCGATGCGGTCGTCGAGTGCGGGGGAGGCGGAGCGCATGGGCGCGATGCTAGGCAAGGGGCTCCGGGAGTTCAGCTGATTTCCCGTCAGGCCGCCGTCCAGGGGCGGAGCTTGTCCGGGTTGAGGACGGCCCAGATGCGGGTGATGCGGTCGCCCGCGACATCGAACGCCAGCACCGACACGGTGACGCCGTCCTTGCGGGCCGTGAGGCCCGGCTGGCCGTTGACCGCGCACTCCAGGAGCGTCACGCCGGGGACCGCGCGGGCCCGGTCGACGAAGAAGCGGGCGATCCGTTCGGCGCCCTCGACCGGGTGGAGCGCGGCCGTGACGAGTCCGCCGCCGTCGCCGGTCGCGGTGGCGTCGGGGGCCAGCAGGCCGATGAGGCCGTCGATGTCCTGGGCCTCCCAGGCCCGCCGGAAGGAGCGGACGAGGTCGGCCCGCTCGGCCGCCGGGGGCGCGGTAGGCCGGGCCGCGCGTACGCGGCGGCGGGCCGAGGAGGCCAGCTGGCGGCATGCGGCCGAGGTACGGCCGACGATCTCGGCGACCTCGGCGAAGGAGTAGCGGAACACGTCGTGCAGGACGAACGCGACCCGCTCGGCCGGGGTCATCGACTCCAGCACGACGAGGAAGGCCATGCTGACGGACTCGTCGAGCGTGACACGGTCGGCGGGATCGGCCGGGTCGGCCGTGCTGCCGCCCCACCGCCCGCCGACCCACTCGGGACCGCTGGGCAGCGGCTCCGGGACCCATGTGCCCACATACCGCTCGCGCCGGGCCCGGGCCGAGCCCAGCAGGTCGAGGCAGACGCGGCCGGCGACGGTCGTCAGCCAGGCGCCGGGGGAGTCGATGCCGTCCCGCTGCCGCGGGGTCAGGGCGTACCAGCGGGCGTAGGTCTCCTGCACGACGTCCTCGGCCTCGGCGAGCGAGCCGAGCAGCCGGTACGCGAGGTTGAGCAGCCGGCGCCGCTCGCGCGTGATCGCGCTCGGGTCGGCTGCGGGCTCGGACGGTGTGGTCATGGTGCGGCTGGCTCCCTCGGTCGCGCGGGTCCTCACCCCTATGACGAGACAGCGCCCCGGAATGTGAGGCCGGCCCGCGCCGCCTCACATTCCGCGGGGCTGTGTCGTCGTACCGGCGTGACCCGCACCAGGCCTTCCCTACCAGGAGACACCACCATGACGACCACGAGCACCCTTCGAGAACTGACCGGCGACTACGTCCTCGACCCCGCCGGCAGCCGCATCGGCTTCGTGGCGCGGGCCCTGCTCGTCAGCAGGGTGCGCGGGACGTTCGGCGCGTTCGAGGGCGGCGGGCGGCTGGACGGCGCCGACCCGTCGAGGTCCGCCGTGCGGCTGGCGATCCGCGCGGGAAGCGTCGGGACCGGCAACGACAAGCGCGACGACCACCTGCGCGGCGGCGACTTCCTCGACGCGGACGTCCACCCGTCCCTCACCTTCACCTCGACCCGCGTGGAGCGGGCCGGCGCGACCGGCTTCCGGGTCACCGGTGACCTGACCGTCCGCGGCGTGACCCGGCCGGTCACCGTGGACGTCGAGCTGACCGGCGCCGGGAACGACCCGCGGGGCGCCTTCCGGGTCGGCTTCACGGGCCGGGCGGTCATCGACCGGGACGACTGGGGCGTGAGCGGGGGCCGCGGCATGGTTGGCCGGAAGGTGGCACTGGAGCTGGACATCGCGGCGATACGGCAGCCCTGATCACGGCGGCACGCCGTCGGAGCGAGGCCGTAAGGTCGCCGGTACGGCCCCCGCCCGGGGTGAGCCGAAGCGGAAGGAGTCCCCGCCGTGACGGACGGTCAGCGCATCCCCGTGGTCATCGACTGCGACACCGGCGTCGACGACGCCCTCGCCCTGCTGTTCGCCGTCCGGCACCCGGCGCTCGACGTGCGCGCGATCACCTGCGTGGCCGGGAACACGGACGTGGACGGCGTCGTCCGCAACACCCTGACCGTGCTGGAGGTGGCCGGCGCCGGTGACATCCCCGTCGCCAGGGGTGCCGAGCGTCCGCTGATCGAGCCCGTCCGGACGGCACGGCACGTGCACGGGCAGGACGGCATGGGCGATCTGGGGCTGCCCGCGCCGACCCGCGTGCCGGTCGACGTGGACGCGGTGACGCTGCTGCGCCGCGAGATCCTCGCCTCGCCGAGGCCGGTCACGCTGATCCCGACCGCGCCCCTGACGAACATCGCGCTGCTGCTGCGCACGCACCCCGAGGTGACCCGCAACATCGAGCGGATCGTGTTCATGGGCGGCGCGGTGGCGACGGGGAACGCCACCCCGGTCGCGGAGTTCAACGTGTGGCACGACCCGGAGGCGGCCGCGATCCTGCTCACCGCGGGCGTGCCGATCACGATGTACGGCCTGGACGTGTTCAAGAAGGTCCTGGTGCCCGCGGGGGAGGTGCAGCGGCTGCGGGCGAGTCCGGAGCCGAGCCTCAGGATGGCCGGTGAGCTGCTCGCCCACCGGGACCCGGCCACGTCCGGCGACCCCACGCCCATGGGCGGGCTCGGTGACGCGGGCGCGGTCTGCGCGGTCGTCGACCCGAAGGGGCTGACCACCGAGCGCCTGCCGGTCGAGGTCGTGCTGGCCCCGGGGCCCTCGCGCGGCCAGACGATCGTCGACCGCCGGCCGCGGCCCGGGGAATCCGAGATCCACGAGGGCGTGCGGGACCAGCCGCTGGTGGAGGTCGCGCTGGACGTGGACGTGGAGCGGTACGTGAATCTGTGGCTGGAGACGGTGTAGCGCTGCCTGTTCGAAGACCCCGCCCTGACGGGTCCTGGTGGGACACCGTCAGGGCGGGGCGTGCGCAACCCGGCGCTGCGGGGTGCCGGCGGCTGCGCGACTGAGCGGCTAGGCGGCGTTGCGCTTCGCCGCGCGGCGGCGGGTCACCACGACGAGGGCCGCGCCGCCCGCGAGCAGGACCGCCGCGCCGGCGGCGATCGGGCCGGTGCTGCTGTTGGCGCCGGTCTCGGCGAGGTCGCCGCCACCGCCGTTCGGCGTGGGCGCCGGGGGCGTGCTCGACTCGGAGGCGGTCGGGGTGGGCGTGTCCGTGTCGGAGGACGGCGGCGTCGAGGGCTCGGCCGGCTCGGACGGGGAGGCCGGCGGGGTCGTCCCCTCGGCCGGCTCCGACGGGCTCGCGGGCGGCGTGGAGGCCGGCGGCTCCTCCTCGGCGGGCGGCGGGGTCGTGCAGTCCTTCACGCCGCCGTTCCAGGCCGCGATCAGCTTGTCCTTGATGACCGGGCGGTCCGGGCCCTTGGGCAGCTCGCCGTGGACGAAGCCGTCCTTCGCGTCGAGCTCGCCGTCGAACTTCACCGCGCCCCGGTAGAGGTCGATCTGCCCGAAGCAGCCCTTGTCCGGGATGGCGATGTCGAGCGAGTCGGTGCCGCCCGGCTTCACCGTCACCGTGTCGAAGTCGACGAAGACCTGCTCGCCGGAGGTCGCGAAGGTCGCGCCGTGCGCCAGGTAGGAGGCGAGGGAGGCCGTGCAGGTGGCCGCGTCACCGGCGGTGCGGACCTTGATGTGGACCTTGCCGTCCTCGGTCGGCTTCAGGTTCTGGTCGTCGACCTTCACCGAGTCGAAGAAGTTCACGCCGTCGAGCGAGAACTGGCAGCGGTCGGTCCCCGTCTCCGTGCCCGCGCCCGTGCCGGGCTTGTAGCTGCCGCCGGACGACCAGCCGTCACCGCCGGGCGTACCGGTGGCGAACGCGGTGGTGGCGGAGGCGGCGCAGAGGGCGAGGGCCGCGGCGCCCGTCCCCAGCAGGCGGCGCGCGGTGACACGTCTCGCTATGGACATAGGGGTATCCCGTTTCTTGGCGTGTGCCGGAACCCGGGGACGGCAGCAGGGCAGCATGCGGCCGCCGGCCATACCGGGGGTGAGTGGTCTGAGAAACACTGGGCTCATTGGTCATATGCGCCTCGGTGCGCCCCCATGGTGTCCGCGCCACATCAGGCTGTCAACCTGCGAGTATGCAAAGGGAGTTGCTCCCTCATCACACTTTCATCACAGCAGGAACGGATGACTCCGATCGGTGTGATGGTTCCTCTT
>NZ_JBEYZD010000077.1:0-42684 GCF_040645895.1 Streptomyces olindensis
CGTCCTGCTCGCGACGCTGCTCACCGCTCGGGGCTGGTCCGAGGAGGGCGCGGACAGCCAGTCGGCGTCCGACCCCATCGCGCCGTTCCGAGGACGGACACCCCCCGGCGCGGCCCCGACCCACCCCCGGCGCGAAGCGTGACCCCGGCCCAACCGCCGGGGCACCCGCACCCCGCCCACCCGAGTGGTCCCCCGCGCCACACCCGCCCCCTATGTCGAAATTGTCTGATTAGCGCGTATCGTCGCCGCATGCCCACGCCATACGGATCCCGCGGCGGCATGGCGTTCGGCGTGGAGGAGCTGCGTGTGCTCCGCCGCGCTCTCGCCCTCGCCCTCCACCCCACCTCCGCCTCGTCCGACGACGTCCAGGACTGCCTCCGCCTCGCAGAGTCGCTCGACGAGGCGATGCGGGAGGGGGTCAGGCTGCGCGCCTTCCTCGTGGCCGACCTCGGCCGGTACCGCGCCGCCCTCCCCGGCACCGCCGCCGGCTACCTCGCACTCCTGGACGAGGCCCTGGGCGCCGGGTACCGCCCCCGCCCCGACGACCTCGCCGCGCTCCGCGCCCTGCGCGGCAACCCCACCGCGGCGGCCCTCCTGGACCGCTGCGCGGTCACCGCCCTCACCGGCGCCACGGCCACCCCCACCGTCCCCGCCTCCCGCGCCCGCCTCCACGCCCTCCCGGGAGGCCGCTCGGAAGGCCTCTCGGAAGGCCGGAGACCCGCCATGGACACCCCCGAGAAGCAGCCGGAGAAGAAGCCCGAACGCAAGCCGGCCGCCCCGAAGCCCAGCCCCAAACCGACCCCGGCCCCCGCCCCGGGCACCCCGAAGCCCACCCGCCCGATCCCCACCCCGGGCGAGGTCTTCCCGCGCCGCAAGCCCGCCCCGCCGCCCCCGGCGAACCCCCAGCAGCTCGCCGCGGGCTGACGTGGCTACCCTGGATCCATGGACTACGTCTCCGCGCTCCTGCCCCCGGTCGTCATGGCCATCTTCTTCATCGGCGTGATCCGGGTGATCGTGAAGACACAGGGCGGCGCCAACAAGGCCAAGGAGGACGCGGCCGTCGACGCCGCCCTCGCCCGGGCGGAGGGCGGCCCCCGGTCCGCCGCGCCCGGCCCCAAGGCAGACGCCTGACCCCACCCCGCCGACGGCGTACGACTCCGCGAGCCCGCCTCCACGCAGCCCGCGCGTTCGAGTCGTACGCCCTTTTTGTTCCCGTTCGTCGGTGAAGCGCACGTCCGCCACGCCATTACCGAGATCTCCCACTATTGTTCTGAGCTGTGCCTCGCCCATTGGGAGAACTCGAAGACGCGGTCATGTCGCGGGTCTGGAAGTGGAACCGCCCCGTGACCGTTCGAGAAGTCCTGGAAGATCTTCAGAAGGAGCGGTCCATCGCCTACACCACGGTGATGACCGTTTTGGACAATCTCCATCAGAAGGGCTGGGTGCGCCGCGAGGCGGAAGGCCGCGCCTATCGATATGAGGCGGTCTCCACACGCGCCGCCTACGCCGCCGCCCTGATGAACGACGCCTGGTCGCAGAGCGACAACCCCGCCGCCGCTCTCGTCGCCTTCTTCGGCATGATGAGCGAGGAACAGCGCCACGCTCTCCGCGATGCCGTACGCATCGTCCAGGGCCCGGAAACCCAGGAACCGACCGAACCGTCGGAATCCGCTCGGCCGACGGAACGACCGGAACGCACGGAACCCGGTGAAGGCGCGGAACCCGGTGAAGGCGCGGAACCCGCGGAACCCGCGGAGCACGCAGAAGGCCCGGAAGGCGCGGAACCCCGCGAAGGCCCCCCGGAGAACCCCGCCTCCGCACAGGACGGCGACGGGCGATAGCGTCCGTTCATGCCCGCGAAGAGCCCCGAAGCCCCCGCAAAAGCCATCACCGTCCGACGGGCCCGCACCGGCGATGTCCCGGCCGTGCGCCGGCTCCTTGACGCCTACGTCCGCGGCGGCATCCTGCTCGACAAAGCGACGGTGACGCTTTACGAGGACATCCAGGAGTTCTGGGTCGCGGAACGCGACGACAACGCCGAGGTCGTCGGCTGCGGCGCCCTGCACGTGATGTGGGAAGACCTCGCCGAAGTGCGCACTCTCGCGGTGAAGCCGGGCCTGAAGGGCGCGGGCGTCGGACACCAGTTGCTGGAGAAGTTGCTGCACACCGCCCGCTGGCTCGGCGTTCGCCGCGTTTTCTGTCTGACCTTCGAAGTCGACTTCTTCGGCAAGCACGGCTTCGTGGAGATCGGCGAGACGCCCGTCGACACGGATGTCTACGCGGAGCTGCTGCGTTCCTATGACGAGGGCGTCGCGGAGTTCCTCGGTCTCGAACGAGTGAAACCGAACACCTTGGGCAACAGCCGGATGCTTCTGCATCTGTGATCGCCAGGACGGACACAAGACGACCACAAGACCCGCCTCAAGACGGTCGCAAGTCAGTCGCAAGAGGGTCCGTCCGGTTCGTCAAGACATATTCCGCGGCGCCGCCCCTGCCCCGGTGCCCTATGTCCGAAACGCGCACGTTTCCGGACGGAGGGCGGGCTACCGGTCTCTGCCGAGGGTTTGTGTTTTTCCGGCAAAAGCGGTTTGCTTTCCGAGGTACTGCAGTACTGCATATAACAGGGGACGGCGATACGGCGGACGCCGGCACACCCCGGCCCTGAAGATATCGATGAAAGGAAATCCGGTGGCACAGAAGGTTCAGGTCCTTCTTGTCGACGACCTCGACGGTGGCGAGGCGGACGAGACCGTGACGTTCGCGCTGGACGGCAAGACGTACGAGATCGATCTCACCACCGCCAATGCGGACAAGCTCCGCGGCCTTCTCGAGCCTTACGTGAAGGGCGGTCGTCGTACCGGAGGCCGTGCTTCGGGCGGGCGCGGAAAGGCGCGCGCGGCTTCGAGCGGCAGCCAGGACACCGCGGCCATCCGCGCCTGGGCGAAGGAGAACGGCTACGAGGTCAACGACCGAGGCCGTGTTCCCGCGACCATCCGCGAGGCCTACGAGAAGGCCAACGGCTGAACAGCGGCACTACCGACCCTGCGCACGCAAGGCCGGTGGCTGGGCGCACGCGCGCCGCAGCCGGATCCGGTGGCACTGCGTGGCCACCGTGTCCACCAGCCGTACGAGATCCGGGGCGCGCCCAGCGCCCCCCAAGGCCGACAGCGTCGGCAGCGAGGCCTCGGCCTCGCACCCCGGCTCGGGGGGCCGCAGCCACACGGCGGCCCCCTGGGAACCGAGTCGGCCCAGGGGAAGCGGCCGGCCGGCATCCGGGCCGGGCTCGGGGGACGGTGACGGATCCGATCCGGTCACGGAGCGCGCTCCCACCCCGGGGTGCGGCCCCGCCTCCGCCCCGGCAGACAGCCGAGCGCCCCTCTCGGCCCTCAGGCCCCTCCCAGGACGCTCGCCCACCGCAGTCGGCAGCGGCGTGTTCCCGGTCGGCAGCGGCGTGTCCATAGGCGCCAGTGGCGCGTCCGTAGTCGGCAGTGGCGCGTCCATGAAGCCGTGCGGGCCGATCGCCGCCAGGTCGAGCGCCAGGTCTCCCCACTCCAGCCACTCCAGCAGCCCGGGCAGCTCCTCCGCGCTGCCCGCGGCCACCAGCAGCAGCATCCGGTCGCCCCGCACGGCCACCGGAGAGCCCCGCCCCAGGCGCCGCAGCGCGGCGTGACCCGCCTCGGCCGGCACGTCGAGGACGTCGAAGCGCACCCCCACCGCCAGCCGCAGAGGTTCGCCGGGCACCGTGGGCCAGCCCAGTTCGTTCTCGTACCACCGCCGGAGGGCCGCGGACGGGAACACGGGAGGAGGGGCGCCGAACATGCCAAGAGCAACCGCCGGAAAGACGTGCGGGTTACGCTGACTGAACGCTGCGTAGCGAGTCGGGTGCACAGAGTGGTGAAAGGGGGGCGTGAGAGGGGGGCGGGGAGGCGCAAGGTTGTTCGCCCGTAGCGGAGGGAACGGGGGCGCTCGGCATGGACCGTCGGTCCGTACGGGTAAGACATCCCTAGTGGGAGGGGGCGACACGCAGGAAAGGACGTCTCACGTTCGCCATCGGCGTACTGGCGAGTGGGGTATCTGCCTGGCCTGCGGGAACATCGTCTCGCACCATCGGGTTGGAGCAGATGTCGGCGTTCGGGGTCAGGAGGCCAAGGACGGTGTCGGCAGTTGGAATGAGCGGTCCCCGCTTGCGGGACTAAGCTGCGGAAGGACAGGGAGGGGAAGTTCCCCCCACTGCCTGACCGCTCTGAGGAGCGATTAACGATGTTCGAGAGGTTCACCGACCGCGCGCGGCGGGTTGTCGTCCTGGCTCAGGAAGAAGCCCGGATGCTCAACCACAACTACATCGGCACTGAACACATCCTCCTGGGCCTGATCCACGAGGGTGAAGGTGTCGCCGCCAAGGCCCTTGAGAGCCTCGGGATTTCGCTCGAGGCGGTCCGCCAGCAGGTGGAGGAGATCATCGGCCAGGGCCAGCAGGCCCCGTCCGGCCACATCCCCTTCACCCCCCGTGCCAAGAAGGTCCTGGAGCTGTCGCTCCGCGAGGCCCTTCAGCTGGGCCACAACTACATCGGCACGGAGCACATCCTGCTCGGCCTGATCCGCGAGGGCGAGGGCGTCGCCGCCCAGGTCCTGGTCAAGCTGGGCGCAGATCTGAACCGCGTGCGGCAGCAGGTGATCCAGCTGCTCTCCGGTTACCAGGGCAAGGAGACCGCCACCGCCGGCGGTCCTGCCGAGGGCACGCCCTCCACGTCCCTGGTCCTCGACCAGTTCGGCCGGAACCTCACCCAGGCCGCTCGTGAGTCCAAGCTCGACCCGGTCATCGGGCGCGAGAAGGAGATCGAGCGGGTCATGCAGGTGCTGTCCCGCCGTACCAAGAACAACCCGGTCCTGATCGGTGAGCCCGGCGTCGGCAAGACCGCCGTCGTCGAGGGCCTCGCCCAGGCCATCGTCAAGGGCGAGGTGCCCGAGACCCTCAAGGACAAGCACCTCTACACCCTGGACCTCGGCGCCCTGGTCGCCGGCTCCCGCTACCGCGGTGACTTCGAGGAGCGCCTGAAGAAGGTCCTCAAGGAGATCCGCACCCGCGGCGACATCATCCTGTTCATCGACGAGCTGCACACGCTGGTCGGTGCGGGCGCCGCCGAGGGCGCCATCGACGCCGCGAGCATCCTCAAGCCGATGCTGGCCCGCGGTGAGCTGCAGACCATCGGTGCGACCACGCTGGACGAGTACCGCAAGCACCTGGAGAAGGACGCGGCCCTGGAGCGCCGCTTCCAGCCCATCCAGGTCGCGGAGCCGTCCCTGCCGCACACGATCGAGATCCTCAAGGGCCTGCGCGACCGCTACGAGGCCCACCACCGCGTCTCCATCACGGACGAGGCGCTGGTCCAGGCCGCCACGCTGGCCGACCGGTACATCTCGGACCGCTTCCTGCCGGACAAGGCGATCGACCTGATCGACGAGGCCGGTTCCCGGATGCGCATCCGCCGGATGACCGCGCCGCCGGACCTGCGCGAGTTCGACGAGAAGATCGCCGGCGTCCGCCGCGACAAGGAGTCCGCGATCGACTCGCAGGACTTCGAGAAGGCCGCCTCCCTGCGCGACAAGGAGAAGCAGCTCCTCGCCGCCAAGGCCAAGCGGGAGAAGGAGTGGAAGGCCGGCGACATGGACGTCGTCGCCGAGGTCGACGGCGAGCTGATCGCCGAGGTCCTCGCGACCGCCACCGGCATCCCGGTCTTCAAGCTCACCGAGGAGGAGTCCTCCCGCCTGCTGCGCATGGAGGAGGAGCTCCACAAGCGGGTCATCGGCCAGAACGACGCCGTCAAGGCGCTGTCGAAGGCGATCCGCCGTACGCGTGCCGGTCTGAAGGACCCCAAGCGCCCCGGTGGCTCGTTCATCTTCGCCGGTCCGTCCGGTGTCGGTAAGACCGAGCTGTCCAAGGCGCTCGCCGAGTTCCTCTTCGGCGACGAGGACGCGCTGATCTCCCTCGACATGTCGGAGTTCAGCGAGAAGCACACGGTCTCGCGTCTCTTCGGTTCGCCCCCCGGCTACGTGGGCTACGAAGAGGGCGGCCAGCTGACCGAGAAGGTGCGGCGCAAGCCGTTCTCGGTGGTCCTCTTCGACGAGGTCGAGAAGGCCCACCCGGACATCTTCAACTCGCTGCTGCAGATCCTGGAGGACGGTCGCCTGACCGACTCCCAGGGCCGGGTCGTGGACTTCAAGAACACGGTCATCATCATGACGACCAACCTCGGCACCCGGGACATCTCCAAGGGCTTCAACCTGGGCTTCGCGGCCTCGGGTGACACGAAGACCAACTACGAGCGCATGAAGAACAAGGTCCAGGACGAGCTCAAGCAGCACTTCCGGCCCGAGTTCCTCAACCGCGTCGACGACGTGGTCGTCTTCCCGCAGCTCAGCCAGGACGACATCCTCAAGATCGTCGACCTGATGATCGGCAAGGTGGACGAGCGCCTGAAGGACCGGGACATGGGCATCGAGCTCTCCCAGTCCGCCAAGGAGCTGCTGTCCAAGAAGGGCTACGACCCCGTGCTGGGCGCGCGTCCGCTGCGTCGCACCATCCAGCGCGAGATCGAGGACTCGCTGTCGGAGAAGATCCTCTTCGGCGAGCTGCGCCCCGGTCACATCGTGGTCGTCGACACGGAGGGCGAGGGCGAGACCAAGACCTTCACCTTCCGCGGCGAGGAGAAGTCGGCCCTGCCGGACGTCCCGCCGATCGAGCAGGCGGCCGGTGGCTCGGGTCCGAACCTGAGCAAGGACGCGTAAGCGTCACGGCCGAGCGAGCCGAGTGAGAGGGGCCGGTGCCTTCCGGGGCGCCGGCCCCTCTCCCGTGCCCGGGGTCAGAGGCCGATGATCTCGGCGGTGGGGAAGACCTCGGCGTAGGAGTCGAGGGACTGCTCGGGCTTGGTGACGGTCAGGGTGCGCAGCCCCGGCAGGCGCGAGGCGAGGAAACGCAGCGACTCCGCGGGCGGTGGGTCCGTGAGGAACCGGAGCTCCTGGATGCCGGGCAGTTCCGGCACGGTCTCGTGGGCGAAGCCCTCCGGCCGCCCGTAGAGGGACAGCGCCGTGAGCGCCGGGAGGGCGGCCACCTCGGACCAGTCCTCGGCGCCCAGGGGCCGCCGGTCGGACACGCCGAGCGCCAGGGACTTCAGCGTGGGCCACCGGGACAGGCCACGCAGCCCGGTGGAGTCTGTGGCGTCCATGCCCAGGAAGAGGCTCCGCAGGGGTGCCTCGGCGGGAAGGGTGTCGGCGAGGCAGTCTCCCGGGACACCCCCGTCGATCGACAGCTGGGTGAGCTGGCGCAGGGCGCCCAACCCGGTGAGATCCGCACCGCGGTCGAAGACCACGAGATCGGTCAGCGGAAGTTCCGCCAGCCTGGAGAGGCCCACGGCGTCAGGGCAGCGCTGGAGCCACAGACCGGCCAGGGACGGGAACGCCAGCAGCTCCCCCAGGTGACCGAGGGCCGGGTTGTTCCGCAGGTCCAGATGGCGGACCTCGGCGGGATCGGGGACGCAGTCGAGGAGTTCCGCCGCGGTCAGCGGGCCGTCGAGCCTCAGCCTCCGCCAAGGGCGCATCAGCCGGAGCGCCGCCCGCTGCTCGGCCGACTCGCAGAGCAGGGCGAGGCCGTCCCGCTTCAGGTGGTCGAGCACCTCGACCGCGTACGCGCGGGTGTCGAAGCGGCTCCAGGTGCCCACCAGCTGGCGTCGCACGTCGAGGTCCGGGTGCTCGCGGAAGCGGCGCAGCACGGCGAGCGCGCCTTCCTCCTCCTCGGCTCCGAGGAGCGAGGCGGTGACGGTCACGCCGTGGGCCTCCTCGGCGGTGATCCCCTCCGGTCCGGGCAGCAGCTCCAGGACCAGGGGGCCCGCCTTGGCGAGGGCCTTCGCCTCCTCGGTCGTGCGCGGCGGGATGAGCGCCCCGGCCCGTGCCTCCACTTCCGCCCGGACCGCGGGATCCAGGGCCACGGCGTGCTCCAGGGAGGCCAGGGCGAGGAGAGTCAGCCGCGGGGTGTCCTCGGCCAGCAGGCGGCGGAGCAGGGTCGCCCGTTCCCCGGGGCGGGCGTGGGCCACCGCCATGCGGATCACGTCCTCCCACAGGCTGTCGCCCGCGTGGCCCGCGAGGACGTCCAGGTGGCCCTCCTCGACGGCGTACCGGGCGCCCAGGTAGTCCTGGAAGGTGCGGTGGACGAAGTGGACGACGCCCTCGGCCGGCTGGCGGAGCAGGCCGCTGCGGAGCAGCAGCGTCCGCAGGGCCGCCGCCGCGTCACCCTGGCCCGAGGCCGGCGCGATGGCCGGCAGACAGCGGGCCACGATGCCCTCGGCCGTCTCCAGGTCCATCTCGGTCCGGCCGCTCAGCACCAGCGCGTAGGCGAGGCGCTGGAGCAGCTCCAGCTGGGCCTCCTCGCCCAGCTCGACCCCGTCCACCGAGCCCATGCCGCGCTCCCGGTCCCGGCGGGCGAGCAGCATGCCGAGGGCGGCGTCGTACAGCTCCTTGCGGCCGGTGGGGAGGTACCCCCGCCGCTCCCGGTGCAGGGCGCAGATGAGCCCGCACATCAGGGGGTTGGTGGCGAGGCGGGCCAGGTCGCGTTTGGTGCGCAGGGCGTCCAGGAGCTGCGTCTCGTACTCGGGCGCCTGTGCCGCCGCGTGCCAGCGGTGCACGAACGTCGTCACGTCGGCGCGGCGCATCGGGGTGAGGGTCAGTTCCCGGAAGCCCTCGGCGGCCAGCCAGTCGGGGCGTACGGCCGTGGGGCGCGAGGTCAGGAGCCAGTGGTTGCCGGGGTAGGCGTGGATGAGGGCGAGCAGCCAGTCGCGGGTGTGGCGCCGGTCGGCGGCGGGGATCTCGTCCAGGCCGTCGACGAGGACCAGGCCCCGGCGGCTGGTCAGGACCCGCTCGGCCCAGCCCTCGGGCGGGGTGAGCGGGCAGCCCACCGCCGTGAGGAAGGCGCCGGGAGCGGGCAGCGCCCCCGCGCGGACCAGGGTGCGCAGGGGGAGGACGAACGGGACGCGGGCCGCGTCGCGGGCGGCGGTCACCGCCAGCCACTGCACCAGGGTGGTCTTGCCGGAGCCGGCGTCGCCGCGCAGCAGGACCCGGTCGTGGCTGCCGAGGGCCTCCTCCGCGGGCAGCCGGACGGCGACGGCGGTGGCCGCGTGCTCGGCCGACGGCGCTTCGGGGACGGCGCTCCGCTCTCCGCCCGTGGCCTCCAGGCTGAGGTAGGCGACTTCCAGGGGCCAGCGGTCGGGGGAGTCGCGCAGGTCGATGCCGTAGATGGTGATGTGGTTGTGGCGGTCGGCGACGTAGGGCAGGTAGCGGCGTTCGAAGGCGGCGTCCCGGCCGTCCGGGCGGGGCGTGCGGGTGATCAGCTCGTCGACCTTGGCGATCAGTTCCGTCTGGGCGCGGGTCTGTTCGACGAGGGTGCGGGCGACGAACGTGGAGCGGCGGGTGAAGAACTCCAGGATGTTCAGGCACGCCCACTCGGTCGCGTAGTCCAGGAAGTGGCAGGCGTCCGCGGACAGACCGTCGGGGGCGGGGCCCGCGCCGTGCAGTTCCCTGGCCAGCTCGCGGTGGCCCAGGCGCACCGCCTGGACGTCGTCCATGTCGAGGTCGCCGAGGGAGAGCAGCCTGCGGGCCAGGGTGTCGGTGACGGCGATCCGCTCATCCTGCGGGAAGGGCGGCTCGCCGGGGGAGTCCACCGCCTGTGCCACGATCCGCTCGGCGAGCTTGTGGACGTCCCGCTCGTCCAGGGTGCGCTTCTCGCCCCGGAAGGACACGAGAGCGGACAGGCGTACGGGCTTGTCGACCAGGCCCGCTCCCGGCCCGTCCGCACGGAAGAGCTTCTTGAGCAGCGGGGCGACCAGCGCGGACGCCAGTTTGCCGCCGAGTACCGTCGGGTCCAACCGCCTCACCCCCGTGATCGCGCGAACGGGGGTGAGACTACAGGGAGTTGCGGACGGGTCAGGAGAGCTGACCGTCGTAGTCCGGCAGCTTGTACGTCTTCTCGGCGTGGCCGCCCGAGAGGTCGGTGGCGCTGTTGCCGATGTTCGCGATGATCGTGTAGCCCTTCTTCTCGACGTCGACGCGCTGGGCCGTCTTGTACTCGGCGACGTTCTTGAAGAGGTCGATGAAGTTGCGGACGTAGAGGCCGGAGACCTGGTAGCCGGCCTGCTTCAGGTTGTACTCGGTGAACGAGTGGATGATGTCCGGGCGGGCGGTCACGAAGAACAGGGCGACGCCCCGCTCCTGGGCGTATCTGGCGACCTCCAGGACCGGCTTGTTGGCCGGCTGCGGGTAGCTGAAGCCGAAGTCGGTCTCCAGCGTGGTGTTGTCGATGTCGAAGACGATCGCCTGCTTCTCACCGGGCTTCGTGGCCGCTATGCGCTGCTTCAGGTACGGCAGCGCCTGGTCCATCACCGCCTGGCAGTCCTTCTGCCAGGTGGCGTAGTCGACGGCGGCGGCCGTGGTGGCGGCGGCGGTGGCCGCCGTGGAGGCCTGGGCGGTGGTCGCGGCGTCGGCCGGTGCGGCCATCGCCACGAGGGCCGCGGCCGAGACGGCGGTCACCGAGGCGCGGCGCAACCAGGGGCGTCGGGTCTGCATGTCGTGGGGGTCCTCTCACGTCCGTGACGCTGTCAACATGTCGTGTGCATGTTCGTGCGCGAGGGTGGCGCGAGGGGAACCGTAGGGTTACCGGACGGTAGGCGCCTAGAGGCGTGCGCCACATTTCCGGAATGGCCGAAGAGGGCCTCCGGTGACATGGCGCACAGGCGATATGTCCGTTACTAGGCGGAATAGTGCTGAAGGGGCCGGGAGGAAAGGGATTCTTGCCCCGCGGTGCCGGGTGAAGTGCAGGGCAGTGGGCTGATTCGTCCTGAATGAGTGCTGTGTCAAGAGACATAGAACACTGAACGAAATTACTAACTTCTGTCGTAGATCACGCTTTTGGGAGTTTGTCGGACTTCGGGTTACCAAGGGATGGCCATTCGGCGAGCGACTGTGCGCCGGGTGGTTTTCTCCGTCCCCTTCCCCACGAGGTTTCGATGTCCCAGCGCGTCACGTCCCGTTCCTCCCGTACGTCCCAGCTCCGCACCCGTGCGACCGTGCTGGCCGCCGGCCTCGGTGTCTCGGTCGCACTGGGAGCCGGGGTCGCGTCCGCCGCCGACACCACGGCCGCGTCCGGTGCCGCCAGTGCCGTCCAGGCACAGGCCGCCGCCCAGGCCAAGGCCGCCAAGGCCGAGGCCGCGAAGGCTGAGAAGGCCGCCAAGGCCGCCGCCGCGAAGAAGGCCGCCGAGAAGAAGGCGGCCGCCAAGAAGGCCGCCGCCAAGAAGGCCAAGCCGTCCTGGGTCGACCCGGTGAAGAAGTACAAGCTCTCCGCGAGCTTCGCCCAGAACGGCGGCATGTGGCAGTCCACCCACAGCGGCCAGGACTACGCCGTCCCGAGCGGCACCCAGGTCGTCGCCGCCCACGGCGGCACCGTGGTCAAGGCCGGCGGCAACGGCGCCGGTGACGGCCCCGCGTACGGCAACGCCGTCGTGATCAAGCACGGCAACGGCACGTACTCGCAGTACGCCCACCTGTCGAAGGTGAAGGTGAAGATCGGCCAGATCGTCAAGACCGGCCAGGAGATCGCCCGGTCCGGCAACACCGGCAACTCCAGCGGCCCGCACCTGCACTTCGAGATCCGTACGACCCCGAACTACGGCTCGGCGGTCGACCCGGTGAAGTTCCTGCGCGCCAAGGGCGTGAAGGTCTGACCCGCGCCCACTCTCCTGGCTCCCTCAGGAGCCTCTGGGTTCCCTAGGAGCCCCCGGCTCCCCGGTGGGCCTGGGTGACCAGATCCGTGGCGACCTCGAGGACGGCCTTGTTCCGTTCCTCGGGGTCGTCTCCCACGTCCTGGAGCAGGAACATGCCGGCGTGCAGCGTGTAGATCGCGCTGGCGCAGCGGACCTGGTCGATCAGGTCGGCGTCCGGGTCCACGATGATGTCGCGCAGGGTGTGGATGCGCGCCTTGAAGGACTCGCCGATCCGCAGGTCCCGTACGGTCGCCTGGTTCTCGTGCATGAAGCGGAACAGCGGTGCCGCCTGGGTGAGCGTGTCGGCGTACCGGCGGACGATCTCCTGCTTGGTCTCCAGGGTGTGCGGCTGCCGCCGGCCCCATTCGACCAGGTCCTGGATGGGCTGCGTGAGGTCCTCGAAGATGCTGACGAGGATCTCTTCCTTGGTCTTGAAGTGGTAGTAGAGCGCCGCCTTGGTGACCTCCAGGCGCTCCGCGATCTCACGCAGGGACGTCTTCTCGTAGCCCTGCTCCGCGAAGAGTTCGAGGGCCACGTCCTGGATGCGCCGGCGGGTGTCGCCGCGGCGCCGCTGCCTGGTGTCGTCCATGGTGCCGCCCATCCTCCTACGCCGCCCGCTTTCCATAAAACTTACTTGACGCCCGGCTAGTTCCGCGGCTAGCTTCCGAGTGTAGTCACTAGCCGGTCGGCAAGTAAGTAGCGGTAGCTGGGGAGTGGGGAAGCGATGGCGGACACGACGGAGACACCGGCGGTCGGCGCCGACACCGGGGGGAAACAGCCGAAGAGCGTGCGGGTGGTGCTGCTCGCGCTCATGATCGCGATGATGCTCGCGATGCTCGACAACATGATCATCGGTACGGCGATGCCGACGATCGTGGGTGAGCTGGGCGGGCTCGAACACCTCTCGTGGGTGGTCACGTCCTACACCCTCGCCACCGCCGCCTCGACCCCGCTGTGGGGCAAGCTCGGCGACATGTACGGCCGCAAGGGCACGTTCATGTCGTCCATCGTCCTGTTCCTGATCGGCTCGGCGCTCAGCGGCATGGCCCAGAACATGGGCGAGCTGATCGGCTTCCGGGCCGTGCAGGGCCTCGGCGCCGGCGGTCTGATGGTCGGCGTCATGGCCATCATCGGCGACCTGATACCGCCCCGGGAACGCGGCAAGTACCAGGGCATGATGGCCGGCGTCATGGCGCTGGCGATGATCGGCGGCCCGCTGGTCGGCGGCACCATCACCGACAACTGGGGCTGGCGCTGGGCGTTCTACATCAACCTGCCCCTCGGCGCCGTCGCCCTGGTCGCGATCAGCGCGGTGCTGCACCTGCCGAAGAAGCGGGCGGAGGCGCGGATCGACTACCTGGGCGCCGTGCTGCTGACCGTCGGCATCACCGCGATCGTTCTCGTCACCACCTGGGGCGGCACCGAGTACGCCTGGACCTCCGCGCGGATCATGGAACTGATCGGCATCGGCGTCGCCGCGCTCGTCGGGTTCGTGTTCTGGCAGACCAGGGCCGCCGAGCCGGTGCTGCCGCTGCACATCTTCCGCAGCCGGAACTTCACGCTGATGTCGGTCATCGGCTTCGTCACCGGCTTCGTGATGTTCGGCGCCACGCTGTTCCTGCCGCTGTACCAGCAGTCCGTGCAGGGCGCCTCCGCGACGAACTCGGGGCTGCTGCTCCTGCCGATGCTGGGCGCGATGCTCGTCACGTCGATGGTCGCCGGCCGGGTCACCACGAACACCGGCCGGTACAAGGTCTTCCCGGTGCTCGGCAGCGCGCTGATGATCGTCGGGCTGTACCTCCTGTCCACCATGGACACGGGCACCTCGCGGTTCACCTCCGGTGTCTTCATGGCCGTCGTCGGGCTCGGCATGGGCTGCCTGATGCAGATCACCATGCTGGTCGCGCAGAACAGCGTGGAGATGAAGGACATGGGCGTGGCGTCCTCGTCCACCACGCTCTTCCGCACCCTCGGTTCCTCCTTCGGCGTCGCGATCATGGGCGCGCTGTTCAACAGCCGCGTCCAGGACGTCATGTCCGAGCGGGCCGGGGCGCTGGGCTCCAAGGTGACCGAGCAGTCGGCGCAGCTCGACGCGGCGAGCCTCGCCAAGCTGCCGGCGCTGGCCCGCGAGGCCTACCAGCACGCCGTCTCCGCCGGCACGCACTCGGCGTTCCTGCTCGGGGCCGTGGTGGCGGTGGTGTCGCTGGCGGCGGCCGTGTTCGTGAAGGAGGTGCCGCTGCGGGGAGCGGGACCGAAGACGGCGGACGAGGGCCGCACGGGCGACGACGAGGGCCGCGCGGACGGCGACGACGGCCGCACGGACGGCGACGACGGCCGCACGGACGGCGACGACGGCCGCACGGACGGCGACGACGGCCGGAAGGCTCAGACGCCGGTGGCCGAGGCCGTCTGACCGGCTCGTGAGAAGCCCCCGGGGTGTCCGCCCCGGGGGCTTCGTCCTGCCGCGGCCGCACCGGTTCTCATCTCACGGTCGGTCTCCGGCCGCACCGGCCCCACCGCCGGACCCCGGCCGAACCGGCCCCGTTGTCAGACCCTCGTGCCACCATCGATCGCATGGACAGGATGCGGCAGGTGCGGCGCGCCAAGGACGCCATGGACCGGGACTGGGCAGATCCCGAGCTGGACCTGGACACCCTCGCCGCGCACGCCGGGTACTCGCGCTACCACTTCATCCGCGCCTTCAAGGAGGCGTACGGCGAGACCCCCGGCCAGTACCTCACGCACCGCCGCATAGACCGCGCCGAGGACCTGCTGCGCACGGCGAACCTCTCGGTGACGGAGATCTGCCACCTGGTCGGCTTCAGCAGCGTGGGCACGTTCTCGGCGCGCTTCAAGGCCTGGACCGGCCTCACCCCGAGCGAGTACCGGCACAAGCACGTGGGCCGCGGAGCCGCCCTGATACCGGGCTGCTACGCCATGCTCTGGGCCGGCGGCTTCCGCTCGGGGCCCGGCGCGGGACAGCGGCGTCAGCAGCGCAATTCCGGAGAAGCGGACTGACACCCCCGCTGCCTACGGTTGCAGGGCAAGCAGAACCCGCCGCCGATCAGCAGGAGCACACCATGATCAAGGGTCTCGCCATCTCGACCGTCTGGGTCCTCGACCAGGACCGCGCCAAGGAGTTCTACACCGAGAAACTGGGCCTGGAGGTCCGTACGGACATGACCATGGGCGAGGGCGGCATGCGCTGGCTCACGGTCGGCTCGCCCGAGCAGCCCGACGTGGAGCTGACGCTGATGGTGCCCGGCGGCCCCGCGATGGACCCCGAGTCCGCCGAGATGGTCCGCAAGCTGGTGGCCAAGGGGGTGCTCGGCGCGGGCGTGCTCACCACCGACGACATCCACGGTGACTACAAGAAGCTCAAGGACCGCGGCGTGGAGTTCCTCCAGGAGCCGCAGGAGCGCCCGTACGGCACGGAGGCGCTGTTCCGCGACGACTCCGGCAACTGGTTCTCGTTCACCCAGCCCCGCGAGGGCGGGCTCGACCTGGACCAGGACTGGACCTGCTGATCCGGGCGGCGGCTCTCAGGACCCGGCAGGCCGCTGATCCGGGCGGCGGCGTCAGGACCCCGGCAGGCCGCTGATCCGGGCAGCGGTCTCAGGACCCCGGCAGCATCGGGTAGCTCCCCGTGTTCGTCGGCGCGTGCTCCGGCAGCCACAGCACGGCCACCGCGCCCTCGGCCGGTACGTCCTCCGGCACACCCGGCGTGCGGACGTTGCGGAAGGTCAGCCGGGCGCCCAGCACCCGGGCCTGACCGGCCGCGATGGTCAGGCCCAGGCCGTGGCCGTGGCCGGCGCGGTCCTTGCTGCCGGTGCGGAAGCGGCTCGGCCCCTCGGCGAGCAGGTCCTCCGGGAAGCCGGGGCCGTGGTCGCGGACGCGGATGACCCGGCCCTCGACGGTGACCTCGATGGGCGGCTTGCCGTGCCGGGCCGCGTTGGCGAGCAGGTTGAACAGCACCCGCTCCAGACGCCGGGGGTCGGTGGTGACCTCCGACTCGTGCACGATCCGCACCTCGACGTCCGGGTCCTTGGCCGCCACCCGCCGGGCGACGAACCCGCCCAGCATGATGTCCTGCAGCTCCGCCCGCTCCGAGGCCCCGTCCAGCCGGGCCACCTCCAGCACGTCCTCCACCAGCGTGCGCATGGCCTTGGCGCGGTCCAGCACCAGCTCGGTCGGGCGGCCCGGCGGCAGCAGCTCGGCGGCGGTCAGCAGCCCCGTCACCGGGGTGCGCAGCTCGTGCGCGATGTCGGCGGTGACCCGCCGTTCGGCCTCGATGCGCTGCCGCAGCGCGTCCGCCATGGCGTCCACGGCGCTCGCCAGGTCGTCGGTCTCGTCCCGGACGACCCCGCCCATGGCGTCCCGCACCCGGACGTCCGTCTCACCGCCCGCGAGCTGGTTCGCCGCGACGGCCGCCTTGCGCAGCCGCCGCGAGAGGTGCCCGCCGATGAGCACGCCGAGCGCGCTGCCGCCGAGGACGACGGCGATCGAGCCGATCACCAGGGCCTGGTCGAGATCCTTCAGGATGTCCGAGCTGCGGTCCGTGAAGCCCGAGTGCAGGGACATCACGTGCCCGTTCTTCAGCGGCACGGCGGCCCATATGTCGGGCGGGCCCCCCGGCCGGTCGGCCACGTACGTCGCCCGCTGCCCCGCCTCGACCCGGTCCCGCAGCGCCGCCGGCAGGTCCGGGTCGTCGATCTTGGTGTTGGGGAAGTTGATCCGCCCGGACAGCTCGTAGTTGCGCTGCGCGATGATGATGCGCTCGTCGGCGAGGTCCCGGGCGTTGTCCAGCATCGACACCCGCGCCGCGTTGTGCACGACCAGGCTCAGCGCGACCGCCACCAGCGCACCGACCAGCGCGATGGCCGCGCTCAGCTTCCATCTCAGGCCCGTGCGGATGCCCGCGCGCTCCAAGCCCGTGGCGACCAGGCGCCGGAAGTGCCCCCTCATAACCCCTGCTCAGGCCTTCAACTTGTAGCCGAAGCCGCGGACCGTCTCGATACGGTCCTGGCCGATCTTCTGCCGCAGCCGCTGCACGTGCACGTCGACGACCCGGGTGTCCCCGCCCCAGCCGTAGTCCCACACCCGTTCCAGCAGCTTGTCCCGGGACAGGACCGTGCCCGGCGCCGAGGAGAACTCCAGCAGCAGCCGCATCTCGGTCGGCGTCAGCGCCACCGGCTGCCCGGCCCGGCGGACCTCCATGCCCTCGGTGTCGACCTCCAGGTCCCCGAAGGTCAGCACCCCGCCGCTCGCCGGGGCGTCCTGCTCCTCGCCCCGGCCGCCGCCCGCGTGCCCGAACCGGCGCAGCACCGCGCGGATCCGCGCGACCAGCACGGCACCGTCGAACGGCTTGGTCACGTAGTCGTCGGCGCCCGCCTCCAGGCCCAGCACCACGTCGATGGAGTCGGCCCGCGCCGACAGCATGATCACCGGCACGGTCGACTCGTCCCGGATCCGGCGGCAGAGACTGACCCCGTCGAGGCCGGGGACCATCACGTCCAGCAGCGCGATGTCGGGGCGGTCCCGGCGGAACGCCTCCAGGCCCGACAGGCCGTCGGGCATGGCGGTGACCGCGAAGCCGTCCCGTTCCAGGGCGAGCTGCGTGGCCTCGCGGATGACGTCGTCGTCCTCGACGAACAGGACGTGGGTCTGGTCTGCCATCCCGGTGCTCTCAGTCCTCGTGTGATCCGTGGGGTGCGTTCTCTCTGCTGGGACGCACGGCCCGTCCGACGCGTTCACCGGGGGATCGTTCCGAGCGGCCCGACCGGTTCACGTGGCCCGGCCCGTCAGCTCGCGGGCACCGGCGACGCGCTGTCGCCGACGACCTTGCCGTAGTCGTTGTGCGTGCGGTACTCCTCGGCGAACCGGCCGGAGGCCCACCGGTAGGTGATCACGTTCTCCCCGGAGGGACTCGACACGGGATCGCCCTTCTCGTACACCTGCTTGGTCACCACCAGGTCGCCGCGGTCGATCTCCGCGTAGACGGGAGGCTCCTCGGCCTTGAACACATTCTTGTACGAGCCGTCCTGCTCGCGATACACGTAACTGCCCACACCCACCGCGTCACCGCAGGTCAGCACGTTGACCACGACGTCGTCGGCCGAGCCGCCGGTGAGGTTGCCGTAGGAGACGTCGACCGGGTACTCGTCGGCGACACACGGCTTGAGGTCGCGTTTCACCTCGGGCGCGACCTCGGGGTCGTCCTTGACGAGCCTGACCGCGTTCACCGCGTCGGGCGTCTTCGACGGCGCGGCGGTCGGCGAGGCGGCGGCGCCCGCCACCGAGTCCGTGTGCGCGGGGCCCTCGTCACGGGCGCCGGTGCCCCCGGCGGCGCACGAGGACGCGAAAAGGCCGAGGGCGGCGAACCCGGCCAGTGCCGTGATCACCGCCTGGATGCCGCCCCGGTTCCCCGCGGAACCCTCGCCGGTCAGGCCGCGCACCGCTCCCGCTCCTCACGCTCCAGCGCGCGTGCGTCGAGGTCGCGGGACTCCAGCTCCTCGCGGAGCCGGGCGAGCGCCCGGTGCAGCGTGCTCTTGACCGTTCCGGCCGACATGCCGAGGGCGGCGGCCGTCTCCTCCGTGGACATCTGCTCCCAGTGTCGCAGCACCACGACACTGCGCTGCTTCGGGGCGAGCACCTTCAGCACGTCCATCAGCAGGGCGCGGTCCGCGTGCTGCTCGGTGGAGTCGTCGACCGAGGCGTCCGGGAGCTGCTCGGTGGGGACCTCCTCCAGCTTGCGGGCCCGCCACCACTCCGTCCGGGTGTTGATCATCACCCGGCGCAGGTAGGCGTCCGCCAGCCGCTTGTCCTCGATGGTCTCCCAGCGGCCGTAGGTGCGGACCAGCGCCGTCTGCAGCAGGTCCTGCGCGTCGGTCGGGTCCGGGACCAGGCGGCGGGCACTGCGCAGCAGCGCGTCCTGCCGGGTGCGCACGTACTCCTCGAACTCGAGCACCTCGCCCTGCGCCATGTGCAACCGCCTCCATCCCCGTGTACCGGCGCGTCCTGCCGCCGGGCTCTGCTGTCCGTGATGACGGAGATGAAGTTACGGAGGCGTTGTCACGGCGCTGTCCGAAGCAGCCTGCGGCCAGCGCTCGGCTGTCCGTCGGTTGTGTAACAGCTGTCGGACGCGGGTAGAGGGCTGTGCCGGTTGGTGTGGTTACGGGATGATTTGACCGCCGCCTCGCTGCAACAGAAGCCGTGTCACGGCGACGAAAGCCGTGTCACGCCGAGCAGCCGTGTCACGCCAGGCGGCCGTGTCACGTCGACGGCAGCCGGTACATCCCGCCCGCCAGCGGCTCCACCAGACCGTCGGCGACGAGGCCGTCCAGGGCCCGTGCGCGCTGCACCGGCTCGTGCCACACCCGGTCCAGGGCCGCCTGCGGCACCGCACCGTGGGCCTCCCGCAGCACGGCGAGCAGCCGGCCGCGCACCTGTCGGTCGGTGCCCGCGTACGTCTGGCCGCGGCGCGGCGGCCCGTCGTGCTCCGGCTTGCCCGCCAGCCGCCACGCGCACTGCGCGGCGATCGGGCAGCGGTGGCAGGACTCGCTCTTGGCCGTGCACACCAGCGCGCCCAGCTCCATGGAGGCGGCGGCCCAGCGGGCCGCGGTCGGCTCGTCCTCGGGCAGCAGCGCGCGGGCCAGCCTGCGCTCGGCGGCGGTGGTGGCGTTCGGCGGGTACTGCACGCCGGTGACCGCGCGGGCGAAGACCCGGCGCACGTTGGTGTCGAGGACCGGATGCCGCTGCCCGTAGGCGAAGGAGGCGACGGCGGCGGCCGTGTACTCGCCGATGCCGGGCAGGGCCAGCAGCTGGGCGTGGTCGGCCGGGACGTCACCGCCGTGCCGTTCCGTTATGGCGACCGCGGCGCCGTGCAGCCGCAGCGCGCGGCGCGGGTAGCCGAGCCGGCCCCAGGCGCGGACGGCCTCGCCGGGCGCCTCGGCGGCCAGGTCGGCGGGGCGCGGCCAGCGGGCCAGCCACTGCTCGTAGACGGGCAGCACGCGACTCACCGGCGTCTGCTGCAGCATGAACTCACTGACCATCACCCCCCACGCCCCGGCCTCGGGACGCCGCCACGGCAGGTCGCGGGCGTTCTCGTCGAACCAGTCGATGACGGGGGAGTGCAGGCTCTCCCCGAGGGGCGGGCCGGAAGGGGCGTCGGTGGGGGAGGCGGTGGGGCGCGGGGGCTTCGTGGGAGCAGTCATGGCCTCTCGATGGTGCCACGCAGAACCGTCGTTCCGGGCACACCGCCACCCTTGAGGGAGGCGGGTACCTGACGATCGGCAGCAGTGCCGCCCCGCCCGGCGCTTGTAGCGTCACGCGCATGGAACGTCCTCGCCCGGCCCCCTGCGTCCGGGGCGCCCTCCTCTGGGCGGCCCTCGCGCTGCCGGCGCTCACGGCCGACCGGATCGGGCTGAACGAACCGCGACCGGCCTGGCAGCAGGCGGCCGGTGTGGCGGTGCTGGCGGTGGCGGCCGCCCTGTCCCGGCGGTCGCCGCTCGCCGCCTTCGGGCTGGCGGCAGCCCTGAGCCTGACCGCCGCCCCGGCCCTGTTCACCGTCTCCTACGGCCCCGCCCTCGGCCTGTTCGCGCTGCTGCTCGGGCTGCGGGCGGGCCGGGCGCGCCCCGCGGTGCTGTGTTTCGCGGCCGTCGGCTGCGCCGGCACCGCGCACATCGCGCTCGCCGGGGTCGATCCGGCCCCCGAGTGGCTGGTCATGACGGGCACGCTGCTGTTCGGCTGCGTCTTCCCCTGGCTCGGCGGGCGCTACTGGCGGCAGAGCCGCGAGCTGGCCGAGGCGGGCTGGCTGCGCGCCGCCCGCCTGGAGGACGAGCAGCGCCTCGCGGAGGAGCGCGCCCGGCTGCGCGAACGGGCCAGGATCGCCCAGGACATGCACGACTCCCTCGGCCACGAGCTCAGCCTCATCGCCCTGCGCGCGGGCGCCCTCCAGGTCGCACCCGGGCTCGGCGACGAGCACCGGAGCGCGGCGGCCGACCTGCGCGCGGCGGCCGCCGACGCCACGGACCGGCTGCACCGCATCATCGGCGTCCTGCGCGAGGACGACGACGAGCCCGCGCCGCTGGCCCCGGCCGGCGAGACCCTGGAGCAACTCGTCGCCCGCGCCGCCGAGTCGGGACTCCCCGTGCGCTGGGAGCCCGCCGGACAGCTGCCGCCCGCGCAGCCGGGCGGGGTCGCCGAGCGGCTGCTGCACCGCGTGGTCCGGGAGGCACTGACCAACGCGGCGCGGCACGCACCGGGCGCCCCCGTGGTGGTGTCGGTGGAGGGGAGGCCCACGGGGACGGCCGTCACCCTCACCAACGGCCGGGCCGCGCAGGAGGGTTCCCGGCCCTCCGGAGGCGGTACGGGCCTGCTCGGGCTGCGGGCCGCGGTGACCGCCGCCGGCGGCACGTTCGAGGCCGGTCCGCACGAGGAGGGGTTCCGGGTCGCGGCGTACGTCCCCGCCGTCCCCGAGCAGCAGCCCGCCGCGAGGCCCCCGGGCCCGGCCCCCTTCCGGCACGCCCGCCGCCGCGTCGCCGCCGGCCTCGGTGCCGCGGCCGGCGCGGGCGCCGTCCTGGTCGGCGTGGCTTTCGGCTGGTACGCCTACGCGGAGAAGCACTCGGTCCTCGAACCCGCCGCGTACGCGCACCTGCGCCTGGGCGCCCCGGCGGCCGAGGTCGCGCACGTGCTGCCGGAGCGCGACGTGAACGACCCGCCCGAGGAACGGGCCCCCGCCCCGCCCGAGGGAGCCGACTGCCGCTACTACCGTGCGAGCGGTGAACTCTTCGTCTCCGTCGACCACTTCCGGCTGTGCTTCGAGGCCGGGCGGCTGGTCGCCAAGGACGTGGTTCCCCGCGTCGGCCTGTCCGGCGAAGGCCGCGAAGAGTACGAGGAGTTCTCCAGGTGATCCGTGTGCTTCTGGCCGACGACGAGGCCATGGTCCGCGCCGGGGTGCGCGCCATCCTGGGCAGCGGCGGCGAGACGGAGGTCGTCGCCGAGGCGGGCGACGGGCGCGAGGCGGTCGAGCTGGCCCGCGCCCACCGCCCGGACGTGGCGCTGCTCGACATCCGCATGCCGCGCCTGGACGGCCTCGCGGCGGCGGAGGAGATCGTGAAGACCGTGCCCGGCACGGCCGTCGCGATGCTCACCACGTTCTCCGAGGGCGCCTACGTGACCCGCGCCCTCGGCGGCGGCGCCACCGGCTTCCTGCTGAAGTCCGGGGATCCCTACGAACTGATCGCCGGTGTACGGGCGGTGGCGGCCGGGGCGGCGTTCCTCTCGCCCAAGGTGGCCCGGTACGTCATCGACGAGGGCCTCGGCGGCGGCCGGCTCACCCGCGAGGCGCGGGCACGCGCGCGCGTGGCCGGCCTGAGCCCCCGCGAGCGCGAGGTGCTCGCTCTGGTCGGTGCCGGCCTGTCCAACCCGGAGATCGCCGCCCGGCTGCATCTCGTCGAGGGCACGGTGAAGGCGTACGTGAGCGCGGTCCTGGACCGGCTGGACGTACGCAACCGGGTGCAGGCGGCGATCGTGGCGTACGAGGCCGGTCTGGTGGAGCCGTAGCGGCCGCCCCTCAGCGGTCCGCGGGCATTTCGTACGATGGTATGGCCGTCGGGTGGCTCCCGGGGTTCGGGCGGCCCGGCCCCGTCACCCACCGCACCACCGGCGCCGGTGAGCCGCGCATCGCCCCGGCCAGCCGGGTCATCGGGCCCGTGCCCAGCCGCACGGCCACGAGGGCGACGACCGTCCCCAACGCCAGCCCGGCGACGACGTCGTGCGGATAGTGCACGCCGACGAAGACCCGGGAGAACGCCATGAGCAGGGCGAGCGGGGCCGTCAGCCACAGGAGCGCGCGCCGGACCAGGGCCAGGGCGACCGCCGCCGCGCCCGCGATCGTGGCGTGGTTGGACGGGAACGACCAGTCGCCGTGCGCCGGGCACGCGGCCAGGGACGCGGCCGCACCGGCGACCGCCCGGCACGGACGCTCCTCCGCGACCACGGACTTGAGCAGCTCGCTGCACACGTACGCCACAGCGGTGGCCAGAGGTGCAAGGGCCGCGATCGCGAACGCGTGGGCGCTGTCACGGCGGGCCCGCCACCAGGCGACGGCGAACAGACCGACGAATACCAGCAGTCCGGCCTCCGTCCACAGCTCGGCCCCGTGCCGTACCCACACCGGGGAGTCGTGGGCGAGGTCGGTGATGTCGCGGTAGAGCGCGGTGTCGTCGAAGGTCATGGTCACGGACGGTAGGCGGGACCGGCTTCCCGTCACACCCAGCGATCGTCGCGTTCCCAACCTGACGAAAGACAGGGGTGGGGCGGTTGTTTCCGGGATGATGATCCGGAAAAGTTGTAGCCCCGAGCGGCGGGTGGGACAGGCGAACGCGCCGATCTCTCGTAAGGTTTGCGCCGTGGGATCTCTGCGCAATCCGGTCGGGCCGCTTCCCTCCTCCATCTACTGGCGTCGGAGGGTCGTACTGGTGTCTGTGGTCGCCCTGTTGGCGCTGCTGATCACCTGGATCGTGACCATGGGCGGCGGGGGCGGCAAGGACGGCGACAACGGCGCCAACGGCAAGAATCCCGCGCCCTCCATCACGCCCGGCCCGTCGAGTTCGGGCCCGGCCATCAGTCAAGCGCCCGGCGGACGCGAGGAGTCGGGCGGCTCGGGCTCCGGCGGCTCGTCCTCCGGCTCCGGGGACGGTTCCGGCGACGGCTCGGGCGACGGGTCCGGGGACGGCTCGGGCTCCGGCGGCGGTTCCGGCTCCGCCGGCTCGGACGGCTCCGGCGGCTCGGGCGGCAACGGCGGCTCCGCGGGCGGCGACACGGCGGGCGGCGTCGGCACCGGCGACACCCTGCCGGCCGGTTCCACGCTGCCCAACTGCACCGCGAGCGTGGTCAAGTTCAGCCTGCGCAGCCGGCACAACACCTACGACCCCGAGCAGACGCCCACGTTCCTGCTGACCGCGCGGAACATCTCCGGCAGCGACTGCAAGATCGATCTCGGGCCGAAGAACGCGGTGTTCACCATCGCCCCGGCGAGCAGCGACGACGACTACTGGTCCTCCGAGGACTGCCCCAGGTCCGCCGCCCACCAGCTCTACCGGGTCCCCGCCGGCAGCGGCATCACCTACACCGTGAAGTGGGACCGCAAGCCCAGCGCCCCCGAGTGCGCCACGCCTCCCGCGGGCTCGGCCGGAGCCGGCACGTACCTGGTGGAAGCCAAGGCTCCGGGCTTTGCGAAGGTGCAGACGTCGTTCGTGCTGTCGGCCGACTGAAGCGGTCCCCGACCGAAGCGGCGGCCCGAACGGCTGAGGGCGGTACCCGCACCGGGTACCGCCCTCAACCGTTCCGTCGTGTGCGCCTCGCGCCCTAGACGTACCGCTCCAGGATCGACGACTCCGCCAGCCGCGACAGGCCCTCCCGGACGCTGCGCGCGCGGGCCTCGCCCACGCCGTCCACCGTCTGGAGATCGTCGACGCTCGCCGCGAGCAGCTTCTGCAGGCCGCCGAAGTGCTCCACCAGGCGGTCGATGATCGCGCCGGGCAGCCGGGGCACCTTGGCCAGGAGGCGGAAACCGCGCGGGGACACCGCCGAGTCCAGCGTCTCGGGCGAGCCCGTGTAGCCCAGGGCGCGGGCCACCGTGGGCAGTTCGAGCAGCTCGGCGTGGCTGAGGGCGTCGAGCTCGGCCAGGGCCTCGTCGACCGTGCGGGAGCGCTTGGCCGTGGGCTCGGGGACGTAGTCCCGGACGACCAGCTCGCGCTCGGGCTCCACGCCGGCGATCAGCTCGTCGAGCTGGAGGGCCAGCAGGCGGCCGTCCGTGCCGAGCTCGACCACGTACTCCGCGATCTCCGTGGCGATGCGGCGCACCATCTCCAGGCGCTGGGCGACCGCCGAGACGTCCCGGACGGTCACCAGGTCCTCGATCTCCAGCGCCGACAGCGTGCCCGCGACCTCGTCGAGGCGGAGCTTGTAGCGCTCCAGGGTCGCCAGGGCCTGGTTGGCGCGGGACAGGATCGCCGCCGAGTCCTCCAGCACGCGGCGCTGGCCGTCGACGTACAGCGCGATCAGCCGCATCGACTGGGAGACCGAGACGACGGGGAAGCCGACCTGCTTGCTGACGCGGTCCGCCGTGCGGTGCCGGGTGCCCGTCTCCTCCGTGGGGATCGTCGGGTCCGGGACCAGCTGCACGCCCGCGCGCAGGATCTTCGACAGGTCCGAGGACAGCACGATGCCGCCGTCCAGCTTGCACAGCTCGCGCAGACGGGTCGCGGTGAACTCGACGTCCAGCACGAAACCGCCGGTGCACAGCGCCTCGACCGTCTTGTCGGAGCCGAGCACGATGAGCCCGCCGGTGTTGCCGCGGAGCACGCGCTCCAGGCCGTCACGCAGGGCGGTGCCGGGTGCCACGGCGCTCAGCGAGGCGCGCATCAGGCCATCGGTGCCGGCACTCCCGCCGGACTTTCCGGGAGCTGATGCCCGGTCGTTGGCTGCCACTGCACTCCTCCGGTCGCAGGTTCTGGGCGCCCCCGTGTCGCGCGCTCGGTTCGCACGGACGGGCGAGACCAGGGCAAAGTCTACCGGCGACCCTCCTCGTCCCGTGGGGCCTCTCTGCGACGGGACCGGGGAAGGACCCGCAGGGCGTCCCCTATGTCCGCGACTTCCAGGACCTTCATACCCGGGGGGATCTTGCCCGGGTCGCCCGGTACCAGGGCATGCGTGAAGCCCAGACGGTGGGCTTCGGCCAGCCTGCGCTGCACGCCCGTGACCCGTCTCACCTCGCCCGCGAGGCCCACTTCACCGATCGCGACGAGGTTCTTGGGGAGAGGTGTGTCACTCGCCGCGCTCGCCAGGGCGAGGGCCACGGCCAGGTCCGCCGCGGGCTCGGAGAGCCTCACCCCGCCGACCGTCGCGGAGTAGATGTCCCTCTTGCCCAAGGCGCTGATCCGCCCGCGCTGTTCCAGCACCGCCAGCATCATCGAGACGCGGGAGGTCTCCAGGCCGGAGGTGGTGCGGCGCGGGGAGGGGATCTGCGAGTCCACCGTGAGGGCCTGGACCTCGGCGACCAGGGGGCGGCGGCCCTCCAGGGTGACGGTCAGGCAGGTGCCCGGGACCGGTTCCGCCCGGCGTGTCAGGAAAAGTCCGCTCGGGTCCGCGAGGCCCGTGATGCCCTCGTCGTGCAGCTCGAAGCAGCCGACCTCGTCGGTGGTGCCGTAGCGGTTCTTGACGCCCCGGACGAGCCGCAGGCGCGCGTGCCGGTCGCCCTCGAAGTGCAGGACGACGTCCACCAGGTGCTCCAGCAGGCGGGGGCCCGCGATCGCGCCGTCCTTCGTGACGTGGCCCACGAGAAGCGTGGACATGCCGCGATCCTTGGACGCCCGGATGAGGGCCCCGGCGACCTCGCGCACCTGGGCCATGCCGCCGGGGGCGCCGTCGATCTCGGGAGAGGCCACCGTCTGCACCGAGTCCAGGATCAGCAGCGAGGGCTTCACCGCGTCCAAGTGGCCCAGGACCGCCGCGAGATCCGTCTCGGCCGCCAGGTACAGGTGGTCGTCGATGGCGCCGATGCGGTCGGCGCGCAGCCGGACCTGGCTCGCCGACTCCTCGCCCGTGACGTACAGGGTGCGGTGCTCGTCGCTCGCCGACTTGGCCGCCACGTCCAGCAGGAGCGTCGACTTGCCGACGCCCGGCTCGCCCGCGACCAGCACCACCGCGCCCGGGACCAGCCCGCCGCCGAGCACGCGGTCCAGCTCCGGCACGCCGGTGGTGCGGGCGGTGGCCTGGCGGCCGTCCACCTGGCCGATGGGCAGGGCGGAGGTGGTGACCCGCCCCGGCGTCGTCGTACGGACCGCGGGCGCGCCGTACTCCTCGACCGTCCCCCAGGCCTGGCACTCGGGGCAGCGGCCGAGCCACTTCGCCGTCTGCCAGCCGCACTCCGTGCAGCGGTAGGACGGGCGGTCCTTGGTGGTCTTCGTACGGGCAGCCATGGACGAAACCGTAGCCGCAGCCACTGACAACAGGGGGAGCGGGCGGGCGCGGCCACCTGCGCGCCAGGCGCCCGCCACCCCGCGCCAGCGGCGGAACGCGGGGTTCCTGTCCCCGATTGAGGGATCGTTTCACCCGTACGGATTAAATGCGCTCAAGCCGCCTGAAGGTGCCACTCCCGGCCCCCTACGGTCGCCGAATGATGAGCAGTACTCCGGAGATCTCGACCCGCACGGCCGGCGCACACCGGGTGCACCGGGAAGCGCGTGACCGCGGGGCCGCCCGCACCCTGGCGCAGCGGCCGCCCGCGCGCTACGAGCCCTACCTGGACGGCCTGTTCACCTACTGCCTGTCCGTGCTGTGCGACCACGACGCCGCGACCGCCGCCCTGGGCGACGTCCTCGCCCTCGCCGAACGCCGCGGCCGGCACGTCCCCGAGGCGCCAGCGGACCGCAGGGCCTGGCTGTACGCGCTGGCCCGCTGGGCCTGTCTGCGCAAGCTGGCCGAGGCCAAGCAGAAACGTCAGAGCAGCCACGCGGCGGGCCGTTCCGACCGGCAGCGCGCCGACCGGCAGGCCGCCCCGGGCCCTTCCGAGGAGGTCCTGGAACGCCGGCGCGCCGAACTGGCCCTGCTCGCCTGGCCGGAGGCCGCCGGCACCACCCCGGAGCAGCGGGAGGCGCTCGAACTGGCCGTGCGCCACCACCTCGCCGCCCACGAGGTCGCCGCCGTCCTCGGCATGGACGTGGCCGCCGCCCGCGACCTGCTCGCCTCCGCCGCCTGCGAGGTGGAACGCACGCGTGCCGCCCTCGCCGTCGTGGAGACCGGGGCGTGCCCGAGCGTCGCGCACCTCGCCGGCGACGACCGGCTGGTGCTCGGCACGGCCCTGCGCCGTGAACTCGTCCGGCACGTCGACGACTGTCCGCGATGCCGCCGCACCGCCGAGCGCGCCATCCCCGGACGCTGGCCCGGCACCAGCGTCACCCCCGCCGAGCTGCCCGTCCTGCCGGCGCCCCGCGCGGCCCTGCACGTCGCCATGGCCCACCACCCGCGCGCGCGGAGCGCAGCGCCGCGCTTCGACCGGCGCGGCTTCCCGATGGACCCCAAGGACCACGCCGCCCGCCGGGACCGGCTCCGCGCGCGTGCCGTCACCACCACCGTCGTCGCCACCGTGGTGGCCGCCCCCGTGCTCGCCCTGTGGGCCGCCTACCGGGGCACCCCCGTGGGCGAGGGCCAGGACGGCCGCTCGGCCTCCGCGCGCGAGGCCGACGACACGCTCGGCCTGGACGGCGAGATGGCGGGCGGCGGCTACGAGAACACGGGCAACGCGAGCACCCGCCCCGGCCCCCGCTTCGGCAAGGACGGCAAGGCGGACGTCTCCGTCGAGGTCATCGGCGTCGCCGGCGCCGGCCGCCAGGCCGCCCTGGACGTCACGGCCGGCCACAGCGGCGACACCACCCTGATCACCCTGACCGCCACGGGCCCGACCCCGGTCCGCTGGTCCGCCTCCACGGGAGCCGACTGGCTCTACCTCAGCCAGTCGTCGGGAACGCTCCGGCCCGGCGAGACGTTGACGATCAAGGTGTACGTCGACCACCTGCGGGAGCCCTCGGGCCCCTGGCGCGCCCAGGTGGCGGTGGCACCCGCCGGCGCCGTCGTCCACATCGAGGGCTTCGGCACCGCGCCCAGCCCCTCCGGCCCCGGCACCCGCCCGGACCCCCACCCCGGCGACCCGAGCCACCCGAGCGACCCGCCCCCGACCCGGCCCGACCCGACGCCCACGACCTCCGCCCCGGACCCGGAGCCGACACCGACCACCCCGCCGCCGTCACCCGACCCGGACCCGACCCCCACGGACCCGGGCCCGACCGAGCCGGCCGACTCGCCGCCCCCGCCCTCGGACAGCGGCGACCCCAGCCCGGCCACGTCGTAGCGGCCCCGCGGACGCCGTGGGGATCAGGCCACCGGATCCGCCGGATGCGGAGCGAGCAGCGGCAGCTGCGAGGCCAGCCGCTCCTCGCACAGCTCGACCAGCCGGTCGTAGCCGGCCTTGCCCATCAGCTCGATCAGCTCGGGCCGGTAGGAGACGTACACCGGCTCGCCCGCGCCGTGCGCCGAGGTCGCCGAGGTGCACCACCAGTGCAGGTCGTGCCCGCCCGGGCCCCAGCCCCGGCGGTCGTACTCACCGATCGACACCTGCAGCACGCGTGTGTCGTCGGGCCGGTCGATCCACTCGTACGTCCGCCGCACCGGCAGCTGCCAGCACACGTCCGGCTTGGTCTCCAGCGGCTCGCGGCCCTCCTTCAGGGCGAGGATGTGCAGCGAGCAGCCCGCGCCGCCCGCGAAGCCGGGCCGGTTCTGGAAGATGCAGGACCCCTGGAAGGGGCGCGTCTGGCGGTCGCCGTCCTCGTCCTCGGACACCCAGCCGTGCTTCGTGCCCTCGGCGTGGTGCTGCCAGATGTCCGGCGTGAGCCTCGCCACATGTTCGGCGACGCGCTTCTCGTCGTCCTCGTCGGAGAAGTGGGCACCCAACGTGCAGCACCCGTCGTCCGCGCGGCCGGCCTGGATGCCCTGGCAGCCGCTGCCGAAGATGCAGTTCCAGCGAGAGGTCAGCCATGTCAGATCGCAACGGAAGACCTGCTCGTCGTCCGCCGGATCAGGAAACTCCACCCACGCGCGAGCGAAGTCGAGGCCCTTCTCGTCGGGTTCCACGACGCCCGGTGATTTGTCGCGCTTCGCCTTTTTCGTCTTTGGCACGAGTCCAGGGTACGGGCCTCTTGCCCGCACCGAGGACGGCGGACGGCACCGCTGGCAGTAGCGTTCCGTACATGAGACTCGGTGTCCTCGACGTGGGATCGAACACGGTGCATCTGCTGGTGGTGGACGCACACCCCGGCGCGCGCCCGCTGCCCGCGCACTCGCACAAGGCGGAACTGCGCCTCGCCCAGCTCCTCGACGACAGCGGCGCGATCGGCCCCGACGGCGTCGACCGGCTCATCGGGGTCGTCCACGAGTCCCTCCAGGCGGCCGAGGACAAGGGCGTGGAGGAGGTGCTGCCGTTCGCGACCTCCGCGGTCCGCGACGCCCGCAACGCCGACGACGTCCTGGCCCGCGTGCGCGCCGAGACCGGCGTCGAGCTCCAGGTCCTCACCGGCGCGGAGGAGGCCCGGCTCACGTTCCTCGCCGCCCGCCGCTGGTTCGGCTGGTCGGCCGGCCGGCTCCTGGTCCTGGACATCGGCGGGGGCTCCCTGGAGATCGCCTACGGCATGGACGAGGAGCCCGACGCGGCCGCCTCGCTGCCGCTGGGCGCCGGCCGTCTCACCGCCGGCTGGCTGCCCGGCGACCCGCCCGCCCCGGACGACGTCCGGGCCCTGCGCCGCCACGTCCGCACGGAGATCGCCCGCACGGTCGGCGAGTTCAGCCGCTTCGGCGCCCCCGACCACGTCGTCGCCACGTCCAAGACCTTCAAGCAGCTGGCCCGCATCGCCGGCGCGGCCCGCTCCGCCGAGGGCCTCTACGTCCAGCGGGAACTCAAGCGGGAGTCCCTGGAGGGCTGGGTCCCGAGGCTGTCCGGCATGACGGAGGCGGAACGCGCCGAGCTCCCGGGCGTCTCGGAGGGCAGGGCGGGCCAGCTGCTGGCGGGTGCCCTGGTGGCCGAGGCGGCGATGGACCTGTTCCGGGTGGAGCGGCTGGAGATCTGCCCGTGGGCGCTCAGGGAGGGCGTGATCCTGCGCCGGCTGGATCACATGGAGTCCGTATAGGGAGCCCGGCGCTCAGGCTCAGCACGTGGCAATCACCACAACGGCGAGCAGGCACCCCACGACCTCCCCGCCACACCCCGTAATCTGTCCTCCATGGCAGAGCCAGCCGTAAAGATCCCGGACGCGAAGGTCGCCCTCTCGACGGCCTCGGTCTACCCGGAGTCGACGGCCACGGCCTTCGAGATCGCCGCGCGCCTCGGCTACGACGGAGTCGAGGTCATGGTCTGGACCGACCCCGTCAGCCAGGACATCGAGGCCCTGCGCAGACTGAGCGACTACCACCAGATCCCGATCCTGGCCGTGCACGCCCCCTGCCTGCTCATCACGCAGCGCGTCTGGTCCACCGACCCCTGGACCAAGCTCCAGCGGGCCCGCGCGGCGGCCGAGAAGCTCGACGCGAGCACGGTCGTCGTCCACCCCCCGTTCCGCTGGCAGCGCCAGTACGCGCGGGACTTCGTCGCCGGCATCTGGCGCATGGCGAACGAGACGGACGTACGGTTCGCCGTCGAGAACATGTACCCCTGGCGCTACCGCGACCGCGAGATGCTCGCGTACGCCCCCGACTGGGACGTCACGAAGGACGACTACCGCCACTTCACGATCGACCTCAGCCACACGGCGACGGCCCGCGCCGACGCCCTCGACATGGTCGACCGCATGGGCGACCGCCTGGGCCACGTCCACCTCGCCGACGGCCGCGGCTCCGCCAAGGACGAGCACCTGGTGCCCGGCCGCGGCACCCAGCCCTGCGCCGAGGTGCTGGAGCGGCTCGCCCTGACCGGCTTCGACGGCCACGTCGTCATCGAGGTCAACACCCGCCGCGCCATGTCCACCGCGGAGCGCGAGGCCGACCTGGCGGAGGCCCTGGCCTTCACCCGCCTCCACCTGGCGTCGGCGGTGAAGGTGCCGCGCCGATGACCGACCGGCCCCCGGCCGGCACCGGCTCCGGCACCCGCCGCCGTGGCCGCCCCCCGCGCGCGGAGTCGGCCGACACCCGCGACCGCATCCTCACCGCCGCCCGCGACGAGTTCTCCGAGCGCGGCTACGAGAAGACGTCCGTGCGCGGCATCGCCAAGACCGCCGGCGTCGACTCCGCCCTCGTGCACCACTACTTCGGCACGAAGGAGCAGGTCTTCGAGGCGGCGATCACCCAGTCCTTCGGACCCGCCCTGCAGGCGCCGAAGGCCATCGAGGAGGGTCCGCTCGACGGCGTGGGGGAGCGTCTGGCCCGCTTCTTCTTCGGCGTCTGGGAGAACCCGGCGACCCGCGCGCCCCTGCTCGCCATCGTCCGCTCCGCCGTCACCAACGAGACCGCAGCGGCCGTCTTCCGCCGGATCGTCGCCACCCAGGTGCTGCGCCGCATCGCCGTACGGCTGGAGCTGCCGGACGCGGAACTGCGGGCCGAGCTGGCCGCCGCCCAGCTCGTCGGCACGGCCATGCTGCGGTACGTCATCAAGGTCGAGCCGCTGGCCTCGGCGGACCCGGAGCAGATCATCGCGCGGCTGGCACCGGTCGTACAGGAACACCTGACCGGTCCGTGAGCCCCGCGGGGGGCCGCCGGCGAGACGGCCGTCCCGCATTCCGGACGCACCGTCCCGCCCACTGGATGACCGGCGTACGCTCGGTAGCAGTCAGAAGTGTCCGAATCCTCTGACGCCGCCTGTAGAAGGAGCGAGCGACGATGCCCGAGCTGAGGTCCCGCACAGTCACCCACGGCCGCAACATGGCGGGCGCCCGCGCCCTTATGCGCGCCTCCGGTGTACCGGGTGCGGACATCGGCCGCAAGCCGATCATCGCGATCGCCAACAGCTTCACGGAGTTCGTCCCCGGGCACACGCACCTGGCGCCGGTCGGCCGGATCGTCAGCGAGGCGGTGGTCGAGGCCGGCGGCATCCCGCGTGAGTTCAACACGATCGCCGTGGACGACGGCATCGCCATGGGCCACGGCGGCATGCTCTACTCCCTGCCCTCCCGCGACCTGATCGCGGACAGCGTGGAGTACATGGTCGAGGCCCACTGCGCCGACGCCCTGATCTGCATCTCCAACTGCGACAAGATCACCCCGGGCATGCTCAACGCCGCCCTGCGGCTGAACATCCCGACGGTGTTCGTCTCCGGCGGTCCGATGGAGTCGGGCCGCGCGACGCTGGTCGACGGTACGGTCCGCACGCTCGACCTGGTCGACGCGATCTCCGACGCCGTGAACGACAAGATCTCGGACGAGGACATCCTCCGCATCGAGGAGAACGCCTGCCCGACCTGCGGCTCCTGTTCCGGCATGTTCACCGCCAACTCGATGAACTGCCTGACCGAGGCGATCGGCCTCTCCCTGCCGGGCAACGGCTCGGTCCTGGCCACGCACACGGCCCGCAAACAGCTGTACGTCAACGCGGCCAAGACGGTCATGGACATCACCCGCCGCTACTACGAGCAGGACGACGAGACGGTCCTGCCGCGCAGCGTGGCCTCCTTCGCCGCCTTCGAGAACGCCATGGCGCTCGACATCGCCATGGGCGGCTCCACCAACACGATCCTGCACCTGCTGGCCGCCGCCCAGGAGGCGGGCGTCCCCTTCGGCCTCGACGAGATCAACGCGGTCTCGCGTCGTGTGCCGTGCCTGGCCAAGGTCGCTCCGAACGTCGCCAAGGACCGCACGTACTACATGGAGGACGTGCACCGCGCCGGCGGCATCCCCGCCCTGCTCGGCGAGCTGCACCGCGCGGGCCTGCTCAACGAGGACGTGCACTCGGTGCACAGCCCCTCCCTCGCCGACTGGCTGAAGACCTGGGACGTGCGCGGCGGTTCCCCGTCCGCCGAGGCGGTCGAGCTGTGGCACGCGGCCCCCGGCTGCGTCCGCTCCGCCGAGGCCTTCTCCCAGTCCGAGCGCTGGGAGGCCCTGGACGAGGACGCCGAGGGCGGCTGCATCCGCTCCGTCGAGCACGCCTACTCCAAGGACGGCGGCCTCGCGGTCCTCAAGGGCAACCTGGCCGTGGACGGCTGTGTCGTGAAGACGGCCGGCGTCGACGAGTCCATCTGGACCTTCGAGGGCCCGGCGGTGGTCTGCGAGTCGCAGGAGGAGGCCGTCCAGAAGATCCTCACCCAGCAGGTCAAGGACGGCGACGTCGTCGTCATCCGCTACGAGGGCCCCAAGGGCGGCCCCGGCATGCAGGAGATGCTCTACCCGACCTCGTACCTGAAGGGGCGCGGCCTGGGGAAGACCTGCGCGCTGGTCACGGACGGCCGTTTCTCCGGCGGCACGTCCGGCCTGTCCATCGGCCACGCCTCGCCCGAGGCGGCCGCGGGCGGCACGATCGCCCTGGTCGAGGACGGCGACCGCATCCGCATCGACATCCCGAACCGCTCCATCGAGCTGCTGGTCGACGACGCCGAGCTGGCCCGCCGCGAGCAGGCGCTGAACGGCGTGTACGCGCCGAAGAACCGCGACCGCAAGGTCTCCGCCGCCCTGCGCGCCTACGCGGCGATGGCGACCAGCGCCGACAAGGGCGCCGTCCGGGACGTCACGAAGCTGGGCTGAGCCCCCGCCCTCCCGAGGGCCGCCTCCCCACCCGGGGGCGGCCCTCGCGCATGCCCGCCTGCCGGGGGACGTCTGCCCGGCGAGCTTCCCGCGCCGCGCGTCGACGACCTACCAGTCCGCCGGATCGCGCCCCTGCACGGCGAAGACGGTGCCGTCCGGCGCACCGGCGTAGACCCGGTCACCGACGAGCAGCGGCTCGGGCAGCGCGGCCGGAACGCGGTCCGACCGGTCCCCCAGCCGGGGGGACGTCTGCCCGGCGAGCTTCCCGCGCCGGGCGTCGACGGCGAGCAGCCGGCCGTCCGGAGCGGTGACGTACACGTACCGCTCACCGGCGACCGGCGCGGACCCCCGCGCCAGACCCGTCTCCAGGCTCCAGAGCTGCTTGCGCGCCGCCAGGTCGACGGCGACCAGCGACCCGCCCGCCGCCATGAGGTGGACGACGTCCCCGTGCACACTGCCCTGGACCTGCTGCAGGGGAATGCGCAGCGGCACGCGCAGGGTCGTGCGGTCGTCGGGGCGGTAGCGCACCAGGGCCCGCGCGTCCTGCCGCACGGGGTCGCCGGCGGCGAAGACGACCGACCCGTCCACCGAACCCAGCGGCTGCAGGGCCCCCTCCAGCTCCGCGTCCCACCGCACGTCTCCGGTGCGCGGATCCACCGCCGTGACCCGCGTGGCGGAGCCGTCGCCGGACACGGTCGCCGCGTACGCCAGCGGATCACCGGGGAACGAGACGAAGTACGGCACGTCCTGGCCCGGAATCCGGTGACTCCACTTCACCTCGCCCGAGGCACTCTCCACGCCGCTGACCGTGCCGTCGGAAGCGGTGAGCAGCACCACGCCGCCCACGGCCCGCAGACCTCCGTAGGCGGGCAGTTGCTCCCGCCGGACCACCTCGCCCGACGCGGGATCGAGCGCGGCGACCCGCCGTTCCTGCCCGAGCCCGGCCAGCACCAGGCCCCCCGACACGACCGGTGCCCCGCTCGGCGGCCCGCTCGCGGCGGCCCCCGCCAGCGGGTGCCGCCACAGCAGCCGCCCGTCGACGGGGTCGAGGGCGAACACCAGCCCGTTCTGCGCGCACAGCAACCGGCCCACGGCGTAGGAGCATCGCGGCGTGCTCTCCCGGTCCAGCGGCCGGGCCTCCCACGCCGAGAACGCGGCAGCGGTGGTCCGTGGCGCGCGGACCTCCGGCGCCGGGCTCCCGAGCAGGGGCACCGCCGCCAGCGCCCCGACGACGACCAGCCCGAGCGCGCCGGCGGCGAGACCGGCCCGCCTGCCGAGCCGCCGCTTCGACGGCCGCGGGTTCTTCTCGGGCCCCGGGGGAGCGGGGCGGGACTCCTCGGCGGGCACCACCGGCTCGGGCCGCTCCGGCGCCTCCTCGACGCGCTGCTGCGGTATGAACGCCTGCGTGTCGTACGAGGCCGCCACCGACCGCAGTTCGCGCATCAACTCGTCGGGGGAGGGCCGGTCCTCGGGCTCCTTGGCGAGACACCGCAGCACGAGCGGCACCAGCGCTTCCGGTACGCCGGTCAGGTCGGGCTCGTCGTGCACGACCTGGTAGGCGACGACGTAGGGACTGTCGGAGTCGAACGGCCCCCGCCCGGTGGCGGCATGGACCATCACGGACCCGAGGGCGAACACGTCCGCGGCGGGTCCGACCTCCCTCGGCCGCCGGAACTGCTCGGGCGCCATGAACGGCGGCGTGCCGATCAGTTTCCCGGTCTCGGTCCGCAACTCGCTGTCCGTCGGCCGGGAGATGCCGAAGTCGATGACCTTCGGCCCGTCCTCGGCGAGCAGCACGTTGCTCGGCTTCAGATCCCGGTGCACGACCCCGACCCGGTGGATGTCGCGCAGGGCCTCCGCGAGCCCCGCCATCAGCCGGCGCAGTTGGGCGGGGGCCAAGGGCCCGTTCCGCTTGACCTCTTGGGCCAGCGTCGGACCCGGGATGAACAGCGTGGCCATCCAGGGCCGCCCGGCCTCGGGATCGGCATCCACGACAGGTGCGGTGAACGCCCCGCTGACCCGCCGGGCCGCCCCGACCTCCTGCCGGAAACGCCCCCTGAACTCGGGGTCCTTGGCGAACTCCGCGTGCACGACCTTCACCGCGAGCTTCATCCCGGAGGTGCTCCGGGCCAGATGGACGACGCCCATGCCGCCCGAGCCCAGGCACGACTCCAGCCGGTAGTGACCGGCGTACTCGGGAAGTTCCGCTTCCGGGCCCGCTCCGGCGTTCCGCTGTGGCGCCATGGGACCACCCCCGTGCTGTTCGTCCGCGCGCGCGACGCACGGAGCCTAGTCGATGACTCGTACGAGACAGAGGCGGCTTGCTAGCCTCCGCAAGCGAATCGCGCACAGATGTTTGATGGCGTGATTCAGGGGAATCAACGGGGCCCCATGGCAGCCATGGGGTGCAACGGGGGAGGTTTTTCATGTCAGTCGAGCCTGTCGAAGAGGTCGAGCGCGACAAGGAAGGTGCCGGCATGCCGCTGGTCACCACCCTGGCCGCGGCGGCCACCTACTACTCGATCGCACCGGGCGTCCGGCTCAACGTCCGCAGCGGTCCCGGCACCGGCTACCCGATCGTCAAGGTCCTGCCCGAGGGCTCACGCGTGGCGATCCACTGCCAGACACCCGGCACCTGGGTCACGGGCCCGTACGGCACGACGAACATCTGGGACAACATCGCCACCGGCCAGTACGTGTCGGACTCCTATGTGAACACCGGCAGCGACGGCTACATCCGCCCGCGCTGCTCCTGACCCGCACCGGGGATGAGGCGGCCCGCCCCCACTGCGGGCCGCACCATCCGCCGCCGCGCTCCCAGACCGGGAAGGCGTGACGGGTGTCCTTCCACCCGCCCCCGCCCGAGCCACCGGGCCGGCGCCATAATCGACCCGTGAGCGCAGACAACGGCACCCCGGCCCCGGCCACCACCCCGCTCCCCGAGCCGATCCGTTTCTTCGGCACGACGTGGGTGGACCACGACAACGGCTACACCGCCCGCCGCATCGCCGTGGCCGTCGGCTCACTGGCCGCCGCGGCCGTCTCCTGCCTGGTCCTGCGCCTCGCCTACGAGGGCCTCCGGATCGCCGCGATCGGCGGCTTCGTCACGCTCCTCATGGTCGCCATGTTCGCGATCTGCAGCGCGATGGCCTTCCGCCACACCTGGGACGGCTTCACCCGCCGCCCCGACCCGGACCGCCAGGCGTCCCTCCGCGGACTGCTGACCATCGGTTTCGTCGGCTCCCTCCTCGCCTACTTCTTCCGCTCCCTCACCGAGGCCCCCGGCGAGAAGCTCCACCGCGAGGAGTACGAGGAGGCCCGCAGGCGACACGAGAAGCGCACCACCCGCCGCACGGGCAACCCGTCGAAGAAGCGCCGCCGCGGATAGGCCGACATGGCCTCGGCTCCCGGCCCTCTCACCGAAATCTCACCGCCCCCCACCCCACCCCCGGCCACCATGGCCGTATGACCACACCACCCACCGCCGACCACCCCACCGGAGCCGACCCCACCCCCGAACCCCGCGTCCCCCACCCCACGAACCACCGCCCCACGCGCGCCGCCCGGGCCCACTCCTTCAACGCCGCAGCGGCCCAGTACGCGGCCAACCGTCCCTCCTACCCGCCGGCCCTCTTCGACGCGATGGAAGACCTGGCCGGCCACCCCCTCGCCGGCTCCCGCGTCGCGGACGTCGGTGCCGGCACCGGCATAGCCACCGCCCTCCTGCACGCCCGGGGCGCGGACGTCGTCGCCGTGGAACCCGGCGACGGCATGGCGGCCCAGTTCCGCAGCGCCCACCCCGACCTCCCCGTCATCCGCGGCACGGGCGACGACCTCCCCCTCGCCGACGCCTCCGTCGACCTCGTCACCTATGCCCAGGCCTGGCACTGGACCGACCCCGCCCGCTCCGTCCCGGAGGCCCTGCGCGTCCTGCGCCCCGGCGGCGCCCTGGCTCTCTGGTGGAACACCGACGCCCTCGACGTGCCGTGGATCGCCGAGGCCGCCGCCCGCACGGCACGCCACTTCGGCATCGACGTCTCCGCCGAGAAGCGGAACGTCAACGCCCGCGCCGCCGACCCGACCGGCCGCCTCGACTTCACCCGCCGCACGGTCCGCTGGAGCCGCCGCGTCCCCGTCGACACCCACCTCGCCAACATCGGCAGCCACTCGGTCTTCCTGGTGCACGGCGAGGAGCACACCGCGGCCTTCCTCGCCGAGGAGCGCGAGCACCTGCTCAGGACCTTCCCGGACGGCTGCGTGGAGGAGGTCTACGAGGTGATCCTGCTGGTCGCCAGGGCCCCGGGCCGACGCACACCCGCTTGACGGGTCCCACCCACGGGAGCATTATTCATCGCATGATGAATAATGCTCCCGACCCGCCACGCCCAGCCACCGAGACCCCCACGGCCGCCGTCCACGCCCAGGACCTCACCGTCGTCCGCGGCCCCCGCACCGTCCTGCGCCACCTCGGCTTCACCGTCCCCCGGGGCCGGATCACCGGCCTCCTCGGCCCCTCCGGCTGCGGCAAGTCCACCCTCATGCGCGCCATCGCCGGCACCCAGGCCAAGGTCACCGGCACCCTCGACGTCCTCGGCCGCCCCGCCGGCCACCCCGCCCTGCGCACCCGCATCGGCTACGTCACCCAGGCCCCGTCCGTCTACGACGACCTGACCGTCCGGCAGAACCTCGACTACTTCGCCGCGATACTCGACCCCGGCCGAAGCGCCGCGGACCGCCGCCACGACCAGGTCACCCGGGCCATGGCCGACGTCGACCTCACCACTCACGCGGGCGCCCTGGCCGGCAACCTCTCCGGCGGCCAGCGCAGCCGCGTCTCCCTCGCCGTCGCCCTCCTCGGCACTCCCGAGCTCCTGGTCCTCGACGAACCGACCGTCGGCCTCGACCCGGTCCTGCGCCGCGACCTCTGGGCCCTCTTCCACGACATCGCGGCGAGCCGCGGCGCCACCCTCCTGGTCTCCTCCCACGTCATGGACGAGGCCGAGCGCTGCCACCGCCTCCTCCTCATGCGCGAGGGCGAACTCCTCGCCGAGGACACCCCCGACGCCCTCCGCGCCCGCACCGGCGCGGAAACGGTCGAGGAGGCCTTCCTCCACCTGGTCGACGAGGCGAAGGCACAGGCCCGCAGCAAGGAGACAAGCCGATGACCACCACGCTCGAACCCGCCCGGCCCCGCGCCCTGAACCCCGCCCGCACCACCGCCACCGCGACCCGGGTCCTCCGCCAGCTCACCCACGACCCCCGCACCATCGCGCTGTTGATCCTCATCCCCTGCGTGATGCTGCTCCTGCTGCGCTACGTCTTCGACGGCAGCCCCCGCACCTTCGACAACATCGGCGCGTCCCTCCTCGGGATCTTCCCGCTGATCACGATGTTCCTGGTGACGTCCATCGCCACCCTGCGCGAACGCACCTCGGGCACCCTCGAACGCCTCCTCGCCATGCCCCTCGGCAAAGCCGACCTCATCGCCGGCTACGCCCTCGCCTTCGGCACCCTCGCGATCATCCAGTCCGCCCTGGCCACCGGCCTGGCGCTCTGGCTCCTCGGCCTCGACGTCACCGGCAGCCCCTGGCTCCTCCTCCTGGTGGCCCTCCTCGACGCCCTCCTCGGCACGGCCCTCGGCCTCTTCGTCTCGGCCTTCGCGGCCTCGGAATTCCAGGCGGTCCAGTTCATGCCGGCGGTGATCTTCCCCCAGCTCCTCCTCTGCGGCCTGTTCACCCCGCGCGACGAGATGCACCCGGCCCTGGAGGCCCTCTCCGACGTCCTCCCCATGTCCTACGCGGTCGACGGCATGAACGAGGTCCTGCACCACACGGACATGACGGCCACCTTCGTCCGCGACGTCCTGATCGTGGCGGGCTGCGCCCTGCTGGTCCTGACCCTCGGAGCAGCGACCCTGAGGCGCCGGACGGCATAGACACCCCCCCGCGACATCCCGCCCACCGGACACCGGCCCCGCCCCACCACCCCCGGGTGCGAGGATGAACCCGGACGACGCGCAACCCCCGGAGGGCACCGAAAGCCATGACCCAGAAAGTCGCAGTCCTCGGCACCGGCAAGATCGGCGAAGCCCTGCTCAGCGGAATGATCCGCGCCGGCTGGACCCCGGCCGACCTCCTGGTCACCGCCCGCCGCCAGGAACGGGCGGAAGAACTCCGCACCCGCTACGGCGTCACCCCGGTCACCAACCCCGAAGCCGCCAAGACCGCCGACACCCTGATCCTCACGGTCAAACCGCAGGACATGGGCACCCTCCTCGACGAGCTCGCCCCCCACGTCCCCGCCGACCGCCTGGTCATCAGCGGCGCCGCCGGCATCCCCACGGCCTACTTCGAGGAACGCCTCGCCCCGAACACCCCGGTCGTCCGCGTCATGACCAACACCCCCGCCCTGGTCGACGAGGCGATGTCCGTCATCTCCGCCGGCACCCACGCCACCGCCGACCACCTCGCCCACACCGAGGAGATCTTCGGCGCCGTAGGCAAGACGCTCCGCGTCCCCGAGTCCCAGCAGGACGCCTGCACCGCCCTCTCCGGCTCCGGCCCGGCCTACTTCTTCTACCTGGTCGAAGCCATGACCGACGCCGGCATCCTCCTCGGCCTGCCCCGCGACAAGGCCCACGACCTCATCGTCCAGTCCGCCATCGGCGCCGCGACGATGCTCCGCGACAGCGGCGAGCACCCGGTCAAGCTCCGCGAGAACGTCACGTCCCCCGCCGGCACGACGATCAACGCCATCCGCGAGCTGGAGAACCACGGCGTACGGGCCGCCCTCATCGCCGCCCTCGAAGCCGCCCGCGACCGCAGCCGCGCCCTGGCCTCCGGCAACAACAGCTGACCCCGGCAGTGGGGCGGCCGGCCCGGCCGCCCCCCCCACCACCGGCTCACCTCACACGGTCACCCCGGCCCGGACCCCGGCCGCCTCCACCACAGCAGGCAGCAACCCGATCGCCCGATAAGCGGCATCCACCGTCGGCCGGGCCATCCCCCGAGCCCGCTCCGCCCCGTCCCGCAGCACCCCCTCCACATACGCCGGGTCCGCGCACAACTCCTTGTGCCTCTCCTGCACGGGCCGCAGCACCTCGACCACAGCCTCGGCGGTGTCCTTCTTCAGCTCCCCGTACGACGTGTACGCACCACTCAGCTTCCCGGGCTCCCCACCGGTACAGGCCGCGAGGATCTCCAGCAGATTGGCGAGCCCCGGCCGGGCCTCCCGGTCGTACACGACCTCCCGCCCGCTGTCGGTCACGGCCCGCATGACCTTCTTCCGCACCACGTCCGGCTCGTCCAGCAGATAGACGATCCCCGGCCCGACGTCATCGCTCTTGCCCATCTTCGACGCCGGATCCTGCAGATTCATCACCCGCGCCGCCACCCCGGGCTTCGTCGCGCGCGGCACCACGAACGTGTGCCCGTACCGCTGGTTGAACCGCACCGCCAGATCCCGCGCCAGTTCCACGTGCTGCCGCTGGTCGTCCCCCACCGGCACCTCGTCGGCCCGGTACGCCAGGATGTCCGCCGCCATCAGCACGGGATACGTCAGCAGCGACAGCCGCACACTCCCACCCCGCCGCTGCTCCCGCGCGGCCTTCTCCTTGTACTGGATCATCCGCCGCATCTCACCGTCGGTGGCCACGCACTCCAGCAGGTACGACAGCCGCGCGTGCTCATCCACATGGCTCTGCACGAACACCGTGCACAGCTGTGGATCCAGCCCCGACGCCAGCAGCAGCGTCGCCGCCTGCCGGCTCAGCCTGCGCACCCGCGCGGGATCGTGCTCCACGGTCAGCGCGTGCAGGTCCACGACACAGAACAGGGCGTCGGCCTCGTGCTGGTCGACGGCAGCCCACCGCCGCATGGCCCCCAGATAGTTCCCCAGCGTCAGATGTCCCGTCGGCTTGACCCCGCTGAAGACCCGTGTCATCTCTCCTCCACCTCCTGGTCGTGACCACCGCCCCGGGCGGCCGTCCCTCGGAGATCCTGGAGGGAGAAACGCGAACGGCCGCCGAAGCGGCGGCCGTTGAGTGCATACGTGAGGACGGCCGCCGTCAGGCGGCCCACCAGAACTGGCTACACGTACGCGTCGTCATGCACCCCAGACTACGCCCCGGGAGTGCCGTCCGCCCGTGAGTTGACACGCCCAGACCCGATCCGTAGTGTTCTCCGAGTTGCCCGACGTGAGCGCCGACCCCGGTCGGTCCCCGGGCAGCCAATCCGCAGGTACCAACCACTACTCGACGCGCAGTAGCCCTGTCGTCGTTTCATTGGCATGCGTATTTACGGAATGAGGAATCCCCGTTCGAAAGGACGCGGCCCCCGATTGGCTCGGGAGCCGGGGAATCCGCTAAAGTCTCACTCGTCGGAACGGCCCAACAGCCGCGAAGACAACCCCAACTGACAGGGAATCAGGCCCGAAAGGATCTGATAGAGTCGGAACCGCCGGAAAGGGAAACGCGGAAGCGGGAACCTGGAAAGCACCGAGGAAATCGGATCGAGAAAAGATCTGATAGAGTCGGAAACGCAAGACCGAAGGGAAGCGCCCGGAGGAAAGCCCGAGAGGGTGAGTACAAAGGAAGCGACCGTTCCTTGAG